>CAZAHQ010000284.1:0-5542 GCA_964484415.1 uncultured Acidobacteriota bacterium
GATCGGTCATGATCGTCGCCGGATTGGAATTGACCAGTACGGTTTCAATCCCCTCCTCGCGCAACGCCTTCAAAGCCTGCGTGCCGGAGTAGTCGAACTCACAGGCTTGGCCGATGACGATCGGCCCAGAGCCGATCACGAGCACTTTCTTGATCTCTTCCCGACGCGGCATTCCGGTTTCCTCGATGCGACGCAATTCTCAGGGGTTGGCAAAAAAAACGCCGCCCAGAAGCGGCGGCGTTTTTGATTGAGACGCATTCGGGCCGTTCACTCCCCGGCCTTTCCCTCGGCTGCGGCGGCCTTCTTGCGGCCGCGGCCGGCAACGCGTTGCGCCAGTCCGGCCAAGCCACCCTTCTTCTTCTCGGGTGCCGTCGGCGGTGGAGCGACCTCTTTCTCCTTGCGCACGACGAGTTCGAGGATCGCCATTTCGGCGGCGTCGCCTCGGCGGGTCTCGGTGCGAAGGATGCGGGTGTACCCGCCCGGTCGACCGGAAAAACGTGGCGCCACGTCGTTGAACAAGCGCTTAAGCACGTCTTCGCGACTCTTAGGGTCGGAAGACAACTTGTAGTTGCTGACCTTGCGCGAGATCTGACGACGGTTGTGAACCGAGTCCTCGCGCGCGGTGGTGATCAGCTTTTCGACGTACGAGCGAAGTTCCTTGGCCTTCTCGACCGTGGTTTCGATCCGCTCGTGAACGATCAACTGGCTGGCCAGGTTGCGCAGGGTCGCCAGACGGTGCTCCGTCTTGCGCCCTAGCTTTCGATGTGCCCAACGGTGTCGCATGGTGGTTTCCTCAAGCGCGAGCTGCGCCCGGACGCCCACTGAGGCGCATCCCAAGCGACAGCTTCATGTCCGCCAGCAGCTCCTTGATCTCGTTGAGCGACTTGCGGCCGAAGTTCTTGGTCTTCAGGAGTTCCGACTCGGTCTTCTGCACCAAGTCGCGCACCGTTTCGATGCCAGCGTTCTTGAGACAGTTGTACGAGCGAACCGACAACTCGAGCTCGTCGATCGAGCGGTCGAGGTATTCGCGGATCTTGTCGTCTTCGGCGGTGATCACTTCCGCCTCTTCCTCGAGCCGCTCCTCGAAGTTGATGTAGATCGCCAGGTGATCCTTCAGAAGCTTGGCCGCTTTGGCGACCGCTTCTTGCGGACTGATCGATCCGTCGGTCCAGACCTCGAGTGTCAGCTTGTCGTAATCGGTCGAGCGGCCCACGCGGGCAGGGTCGACCGTGAAGTTGACGCGGCGCACCGGTGAATGAACGGAGTCGATCGGGATGTAGCCCAGCGCCAGATCGTCGTCCATGTTGCCATCGGCCGGAACGTACCCGCGCCCCGGCTTGAGTCGCAGTTGGACGTCCAACGAACCCTCATCCGAGAGCGTCGCGATCGGCAATCCCGGATCGAGGATCTGCACGTTGGCGTTGACCTCGATGTCGCCGGCGGTGACGAGCTTCGGTCCCTTGGCTACCAAGCGAACCGTCTCGGTGCGTGGAATATGGAGCTTCACCGGGATCCGCTTGAGGTTGAGGATGATGTCGGTGACGTCCTCGATCACACCGGACACCGACGAGAACTCGTGCAGCACTCCCTCGATCTTGACGGCGGTGATCGCCGAGCCCTCGATCGAGGAGAGCAGAATACGGCGTAGCGCGTTGCCGACCGTCGTGCCGAAGCCACGTTCGTACGGTTGGGCCGTGAACTTGCCAAAGGTCGGGGTCAGGCTCGACGATTCGACCTCGAGGTACTTCGGCTTTTGGAAACCTTTCTCGCTCATCTCGTCTCCGTGTGGGGCAAGCGCCCCGTTGCGACCCAGGAAGTGGTGTGCGAATCCCACCCCTTCGTCACTTCGAGTAGAGCTCGACGATCAGAGACTCCTGGATCGGGAGCTGGATCTCCTCGCGGCGCGGCAAGCCGAGCACCGCCCCTTGGAACTGCTGCGGGGTGAGTGAGAGCCAGCTCGGGATCCCACGTCCCTGCGCTGTGTCGAGGTTGGCCTGGATCAACGCGTTCTTGCGCGACCCGTCCTTGAGCGTGACCGCATCGCCTTTGACCACTTGGAACGAAGGGATATCGACCTTGCGTCCATTCACCAGGAAATGACCGTGATTGACCAGCTGTCGCGCCTGAGACCGAGAGGCCGCGAAGCCGAGCCGGTAGACCACGTTGTCGAGACGACGTTCCAAAAGCGCCAACATGTTTTCGCCGGTGACCCCCTTCATGCGCGAGGCACGCTGGAAATACAGCCGGAATTGGCGCTCGAGCACGCCGTAGATGCGCTTGACCTTCTGCTTCTCGCGGAGCTGCAATCCGTAACCCTGCAGCTTGATGCGGCGCTTACCGTGCTGCCCAGGCGGGAACGGGCGCTTCTTGACCGCGCACTTGTCCTTGAAGCAGCGCTCGCCCTTGAGGAACAACTGCATCCCCTCGCGGCGGCAGAGACGGCATACGGCTTCTGTATAGCGAGCCATGAGTCTGCCTCCTTAGACGCGTCGCCGCTTGGAAGGGCGGCAACCGTTGTGGGGAATGGGAGTGACATCTTTGATCGACCGAACTTCGAGACCGGCGGCGGCGAGCGCGCGAATCGACGACTCGCGACCCGCGCCCGGACCCATCACACGCACATCGACGCTCTTGACCCCGTGCTCCTTGGCCGCTACCACGGCGTTGGTCGAGGCCATCTGAGCGGCGAACGGGGTTCCTTTGCGCGAGCCCTTGAAGCCGGACCGTCCAGCGCTGGACCACGACAGCACGTTCCCGATCTGATCGGTAATGCTCACGATGGTGTTGTTGAAGGTGGCGTGAATGTGCGCGACTCCGTGCGGCACATTCCGCTTCTCTTTGCGTCGCACCTTGACCTTGGCGACGGCTGCGGCTTTGGCCATTCGTTCTCTTTCCTACGCGGCGCGTGTTTCGCCGCTGGTTGAAGGTGATGGGTGAGATCACCTGGGCGAGCGTCCTCGCCCTCGTTACCCCGCCGCCTTTCGGAGTTGGGGGACTTGCCGTTCGAACGTGTGTCTTATTTCTTGACCTTCTTCTTGCCGGCCACGGCGATACGCGGCCCCTTCTTGGTGCGAGCGTTGGTGTGGGTTCGTTGTCCACGCAGCGGCAAACCGACGCGATGACGAACCCCGCGATAGCAGCCGATTTCGATCAGCCGCTTGATATCCATTTGGATGTTCTTTCGTAGGTCGCCCTCGACCCGGCCTTCATCCGTGATGATCTGACGGATGCGGCGCACCTGATCTTCGGTCAGGTCCTTGACACGAACCGACACCGGAACCTCGGCGGCGCCGAGGATCTTCGATGAACGGGCTTGGCCGATTCCGTAGATGTACGTCAGGGCCACATCAACCCGCTTGTTGAGCGGAAGGTCAATACCGGCAATACGAGCCATGATCCTTGGTCCTCTCTTAGCCCTGGCGCTGCTTGTGCTTGGGGTTCTCGCAGATGACGCGCAGCACGCCTTGGCGCTTCACCATCTTGCACTTCTCGCACATCTTCTTGACCGACGCCCTGACTTTCATTGCTGACTCCAGTTCTCGTATGTCGTGTTCCGGCGGTTGTTACTTGTATCGATAAACGATTCGTCCACGGTTGAGGTCATACGGCGACAACTCGATCAGGACCTTGTCTCCGGGCAGGATGCGGATGAAGTTCTTGCGCATGCGTCCGGAAATGTGGGCCAGGACCTTGTGACCATTGTCGAGCTTCACCCGGAACATCGCGTTGGGAAGGGTCTCTTCAACAATCGCCTCGACCTGAATCGCTTCTTCTTTCGCCAAGAGTGCAACCTTTCTATCAATCAACCGGGCCGCCGAGGATGCGAGGTCCCTCGGTCGT
The DNA here is from genome assembly GCA_964484415.1 of uncultured Acidobacteriota bacterium. Classification (GTDB taxonomy): domain Bacteria; phylum Acidobacteriota; class Polarisedimenticolia; order J045; family J045; genus JANNUT01. The sequence goes on from CAZAHQ010000284.1 coordinate 3,841, forward strand.
CGCTGCTACCACCAACTCCCAATGGGCAGCACGCGAGCCATCCCGCGTGACCGCCGTCCAGCCGTCATCAAGAACCTTCACTGCAGGCGAGCCTGCGGTGATCATCGGCTCGATCGCCAGGACCACCCCCTCTTGTAGCTTGGGGCCTTGCCCTGGCCGACCGTAATTTGGCACCTGCGGATCCTCGTGGAGCCGTGTGCCGATAGCGTGCCCGACGAATTCCCTTACCACCCCGAAGCCGGCGGACCGCGCGTGTGACTCGACCGCGTGACCGATGTCGGAGAGGTGCTTGCCGGGCCGAACCTCCTGTACAGCCTTCATCAGGCTTTCCCTCGTGATGAGCGAAAGCCGTTGGTCTTCACTACTCAGCGGCGGCACACCGACGGTGACCGCCGAATCGCCGTAGTACCCGTCCAAGAGCGCCCCGAAATCGAGGCTCACGAGGTCGCCCTTGCAGAGCACGCGGGCTCCCGGAATCCCGTGCACTACCTCTTCGTTGACCGACACACACAAGCTGGCCGGGTAGCCCATATACCCCTTGAAGGCTGGCTGCCCCCCCAACTCGCGCGTTCGACGTTCCGCATGTTCGTCCAACTGGGCCGTGGAGAGTCCGGGCTCGACCAGTGCCTCGAGCTCGGCCAACACGGTTCTCACCAATCGACACGCGCTGTCGATCTTCTCTATCTCTTCCGGACTGCGGCGGGTCATGTTAAGCCCCGGCGCGCTGTAAAGCGTTGGCAATCCGGCCAAAAACGTCGTCGATGGTACCGGTTCCATCGATTTCCGCCAAGATCCCTTGGCGGCGATACACATCGGCGACCGGGGCTGTCTGTTGTCGATAAACGACCAACCGCTCCCGAACCACCGCTTCGTTGTCGTCGGCCCGGGCGGCGCCGTTGTCGCCAGCGGTAGCCCGACTCAGCAGCCGTTCTACCGTTACCTTCTCAGGAACCTCCAGGCTGATCACCCGGTCGAGCTTTTTTCCAAGGTTCCCGAGTGCCCGGTCCAGTATTTCGATCTGTGCCACGGTCCGTGGAAACCCGTCGAGCAGAAACCCCTTGGCCATATCGGGTGAGCGCAGTCGGGCTCCCACAACGTCGCCAACGAGCGCATCACTGACCAAGTGGCCCCGTTCCAAAATCTCTTTCACCTGCCGACCCAGTTCCGAACCGCTTTGGACTGCCGAGCGGAGCATGTCTCCGGTGCTGACATGCGGAATGCCCCACGCCGCGCTGATGCGCTTGGCCTGAGTTCCCTTGCCCGCCCCGGGCGGTCCGAACAGAACCAGGTTCATGGTCAGCCGCGTCGCCCTTTCATGCGGGTCCCCTTCAGGAACCCGTCGTAATGACGCATCACCATCTGGCTTTCGATCTGTTGCACCGTATCCATTGCAACCCCGACCACGATCAGGAGCGAGGTACCTCCGAAGTAGAAGTTGGCGCCCAGACCGTTCTTGACGATGCCCGGCAGGATCGCGTCGAAGAACTGCCCGATAGCGACCGGCTCCAACTGGTGCAGAGGAAACCCGCGGATCAGGAAGTTCGGCAACAGCCAGATCAGTCCCAGGTATACGGCACCGGCGAATGTGAGCCGGGTCAGCACGTTGTCGATGTACTCGCCCGTCTGCTTACCGGGGCGAACGCCGGGGATGAACCCGCCGACGCGCTTCATGTTCTCGGCGGTGTCCTGAGGGTTGAAGATG
>CAZAHQ010000285.1:0-5523 GCA_964484415.1 uncultured Acidobacteriota bacterium
CGTGGTGAGGTTCGCGATGGTCAGCTACTACGATAACTCGGCTCCTCGTACTTGACGACACGTTTTACGGAGGGGCCCGAACGGACGGTGGGTTGGTAATTCCCCCCCCCCCCCCCCCCGGAGCTGCGAGACACCATCTGCAGAGCCCATCAGTTGGGAGCGGTCATGCAGAGCGTCGACAGTCCGCCAGTCAAGCAGGCGTCGCCCTTTGCCACCCGCCGTAAATTGGAGAGAGTCACCAAGGTGACGCGTCCAGCCACGCTCTCGACATCTGATGAACTCGCGGTTCGAATCAGAGTGAACTGTCAAGCGCGCTCGCGCCTTGTCAGTGGCGACGCTGTTCGACGGAGACGGAAGCTGGAGTGTTGGCAGCGACGAACGCATCGCTTACTCCCCCTTGAACACGGGGACTCTAGATGACTGCTGGCTGAGGGGCAACTCGCTATCCAAGAATTCCGCGTGATGTAGGTCAACGAACGCTGTCGGCACAGTGGAGCGCAGTTTCAAGTCGAAAGTACTGGAGTTCCCCTGCTTCTGTGGGCGCCGCCTTGCAGGATGAACTCCCTTGCTGACACGCCGCCAGAGTCAGCAGAATGCTGGCGTCATCCGTTGTGGTCCATCGAGAGTGGTGCTCGGTTAGTTGCGTGGCGCGTGACTACGACTCGCGTCTGAGAACCGCGCGTAAGTGTGGTCGAGCGCAGTTTGCGAGCACGACACCATAGAGCACGCCGCCGATTGCACCGCCGACAAGTGCGCCGAACGCAATCCCAACCGCGAAGGTTGCTCCTGACGATCGGCCCGCCAACGCTCCGAGCACTGCGCCGGCGCCCGCCATCGAAGAACAGACCAACTGTGTCGCCCTGACTTGCGGGTCAGCCGCGACTTGCGATGCACAGTTGGCGACGAGGCTGCGTCGTTGATCGGATGTGAGCGACCTCAGTTCGGGAACGGCATTGAGTGAGAAATAGAGCGCCATTCGACTACCTCCGTGCCGGGACGATCGGCGCTTGCCCAGGATGGTTTGGCTCCGACCCGATCAAGAGCTTACGCACCACGAGCGGACCGAAATGCAAATGTTCATCAAACCTATGTGACTGGTCGCCCTTCTGCGGCTTGGGCCCACGGTCGCGTGTTGCGCAACGCTCGCGTTGACGATCGCCGACACGCTGGAGCAGAGGAAAGCAAGACCTCAACCAGACGGACCAGCCACGCATCGACCTGACGGTAGACAGCCATTCATAGGACTCCCCCACGCCGGTTTTGCCTCCCATCATCGGGCGGCGCCTATTGCCCCGACGTTTTCGAACCTTTGGGGGCAAGCAGCAGGCTCGAGCTACTCCTCGTCGCAGTGTTCCGCGAATACACTGGCAGTCCCCGACCCATTCGTACCAGGAGAGGAGGAGTCGATGATGTTGAGATCTGCAGTCACTGTCTTGCTGGGATCGGTCTCTCTCAGCCTCGCGGCGCCGGTCGATCTAACCGCACAGTTTTCCGAAGACGCCACCGAGGCGACGACGGGCGTGTTCATCCCGGTCAATCGAGAGGCGGTGAATCCCACGTCGTTCGCCTACCTGCGGTACGCGATGCGCCCGATCACGCTCAGTGGAGGCATCACCGGATCGACGGTAACGCTCGAGGCTTCAGCCGGACCAACCATCGAGGTGTACACGCAGGCGGGGTCGCTGGTCACACTTCCGGCGAGTTTCCCTGCCTCCAGCCTGCCTCTTACGCTCTTGGTGCGAGGAGCCAGCGACAACTGGGCCAAACTGAAGCTCTCGGACGCGGCGACGAGTGACCAGATCGCCTTCAAAGTCGGTGCGTCGCCAGGGCACGCGGGGCGCAAGCTGGTTGGTGAACCGTACTTCGAGTACGTGCGTGCGTTCCGCCCCGACGCGTCAATCTATGTCGCGCTCGACCCGACACGCTTTCCCGACCGGATCGGCCGCAAGTTCGATATCTACGTTGTGAAACACAAGTCTCCGAAAGAGTGGGGGCTCGACAACACACTCTCCGACGCGACCTCTGATGGCATCGAGCGTCGCGCGCTGGACCCGGGAACCACGCAGAACAACCACTGGGACATTTGGACGATCGGCGTCAACGGCAACGGCGGCCGAGAGCTCGGCGTGGCCTACGACGTCGTTCTCGATTACGGCTTGGACGGCCGGCTTGACCCTGGTGACCTGATCGACGAGTTGAATAGCACCGAGCCGGGCTTTTATGTCGTCGACGATGTCACCGCCCTCGGACCGTACGCAACCGCAACGTTCGAGTTCGACAATCCTTGTCTGTTTCAGATCCCCGACTTTCAGACCATCCCAGCGTACTGCGCGCGATCGCGCGGTCAGGTGATCTACCCGACACCGCTTCCTTCGAAGTCGTTACCGTTGGTGGTGTTCGCACACGGGGCGACGCCCGAGGATCTCAGCTACCGCGGCTACGCCTACTTGCAGACGCTGCTCGCCAGCCATGGCTTCGTCACCGTCGGAATCGACACTCTTCCAGCCCAAGAGGTGGCGTACGCGTACCCCGAAGCCGACACGATGCACCGCGCTTGGCTGACATTGAAGAACACCGAGCGGATGGTGCTGCAGAGCGGTGGGCCACGGTTCTACCCACAGATGGGGGGAGGCGTGCTGGAGGTTGGCGGCCGCAGCGTCATCGATCCGACGCGAATCGTTCTCAGTGGACATAGTCGCGGTGGCGAAGGGATCGTGCTCGCAAGCGCTCAGTTGAGACATCTGTTCGACGCCTCGCATCCGTTTCCCGCGTCGATCGTCCCGCCCAATCAGACCCTCTACGGTTTTCAGAACGTGATCGGGCTGCACGACATCGCCGGAACCAACTTCAATCTGGCGAGCGATGGAAACACGCCACTCGACACGCCATACCTGCTGACCTGGGGCACGTTGGATCGTGACGTCAACGGCTTGTACCCCGAGGTTCAGCCATCTCGACGCTTCCGACGCGCCACCGGAATGCGAGCTGTCAATTTCGTCTACACCGCACAGCACGGCTGCTTCAACCAGTACTGGGGCTACGACTGCAGCGAGGCGCCCTGGTACTCAACAATGTCCGAGGCTCAGCGCTGGACCAAGGGGACGTTCCATACATGGGTCCAGCGAGTCGTTCGTGGCCCGCGGCCGGCCCTCGACTTCACGACCCGCAACGCCGATCTGTTTCGCGCCGTAGGTGCCGATGGAATTCCATGGAAACTCGTCACCCGTTTCAGCCGCGGCAACTCCGACGGATGGTTCGTGATCGATGACTTCGAAACCAACCTGTCCCCGACCCTCAGTAGTTCCGGCGGCACCGTCGAGTACGACCTCGTCGTCGACGAGGAGGACGCGGAGTGGTGGGAGGGGCGTCACGCGCGCTTGACATGGAGTGGGAGATCGCAGTTCTACACGCAGAAGTTGTTGGCCGGTCAGCGCGACTGGCGCGGCTACCGGCACCTTTCGCTCGCGCTCGGTCACGAAGTCGTGAACGGCCTTGGCGACGTCGACAACAACTTCGAGATCACGCTAACCGACGAGTCGGGCAACAGCTCGACACTCTCGTCTCTGGAGTACGGCGCTGTACCCCGCAACGATCAGTACATCTTTGCAGACAACCGGACGAAGCCGCAGACCTATCGCTTTCGCCTTACCGATTTCGACGCCAACGGGCGCGCACTCGATTTGTCTCGAATCGTCAGCGTGAAGTTGCTGTTCGGCACCCGACATGGGAGCAAGCCCGATGGTCAGATCGTCGTCGACGACTTCGAATTGATCCCTTACTCGAGCTTGGACTGAGGAGGCTCTGCGATGCGAATTCTGTTGAGCATGTTGCTCTTGAGTACCAGCGGTTTGGCGCTAGCCGACGCGCCCACTGCAGCAGTGCCTTATCCGGTCGGCCAATTCTTGGAGTTGCGTCGCTTCGAGAGCGCCGTTCCGATCGAGTTCCGCTCTGTGCGAGGGGTCAGCACGAGCCGCACCGGCTACGTCGCCGTCGTCGGCGTCGATCGGGAACTGGTGCGACCGACCGACGGTCCCGGGAGAATCCTGTTCGCGGGCGAGTTCGTCGCGCGCGTCGTCAACAGCGGTCACCGCAGCGGGCGTGTTGTTCTGGTACTGCCCGAGGCGGACCTTGTCGCCGCGCCGTTGTTCTTCGGGCCGGCCCGCAGCCTCAGCGCCGTTACGCCAACAGAGATCGAAGGCGAGATTCTGAAGCTCTCCAACTCGCCGCGAGTGCTGCCGAAACTCGAGAGGACGTGGAGTGTCGGCGACCTGAACGAACTGTATCGACGTGCCGCGGAGTTGGTGATTCGTTACGCCCCTGAGGAGCGCGGAACGGCGGAGATGTACCTGGGTGCCAGGCCCTGACGGTGTGAGGAATTGATTTCTTGGGGCTGCTCAGAATCGCCTGGGCGGCCCTTTTCTTGGTTGGCGAGGGGTTGTTTCATCCTTCGGTTGAGCTGGTTGTGTTGGGTGCGGAATCGTTGCCGTGCTGGTGCGAGTTTTCGGCTACGAGCGCGCGTTGCGTCGATCGCGAGCGAGGACCGACACGGGCAGCCAGGCTCGACGGTGCGGTGTGCGGGTGTTGAACTGGTTTGCTGTGGGGGTCGTGGTCAACACGCATTCGATGAGGGCCGCGGGTGCTTCGTTCGATCCGAGGCGATGCCGTAGCGTTGTGAGCGAACGTTGAACTAGCTTGCTGTGCGGGGCGTGATCAACGCGCATTCGCCGAGGGCCGCGGGTGCTTCGTTTGATTCGGACCGTTGCCGTAGCGCGGAGTGTGGGTGTTGAGCAGGTCTGCTGCGGGGGTCGTGGTCAACACACTTTCGACGAGCACCGAGTGCTTCGTTCGATTCGGAACGTTGCCGTCGCGTGATCATGAATGCTTGTGGTTCGATCGTGCGACGCGGGCATCATCGCTCGCATACACTTGGTGCGACTGTGCGGCGTGAGCGTCACTGCTCGCTCGCGCTCGGTTCGTCGAAGCAGCGCGGGCATCACCACTCGGATGTCGTTCGTACGACGATGCACGATGCTCGCGAGCGCGTCTCGCCTATGCAATTTATTTGTCGTTTGCAGCACACTTTCGATTGTTGTTCGCGTGAGTTGTTGGTACATTCGCAGCACTTCAAGGGTGCAGCGTGTCCACAACAATCTCGCGTGCGAACAAGTTGTCAGTGCTCTCGCCATGGCTTGATGCTGTGAATGGCGATGCAGTCGCGCGTCGGCTTGCGGTGCAATCGGTGCAGGTGTTGTTGCCGTTGTCGAAGGTGTGTGCGCTGGTTGTCGAGGGCGAGTTGTGGCGCAGCGCGGGGGCGTCTTCGTTGCACGATTTCACGCGTGAGCAGCTGGAGCGCACCGGCAAGTGGTTGCGCGGGCATGCCGATTTGCATGATGCGATTCAGCGCTTGCCGGGGTTGCGCGCGGCAGTGACGGGCAGCGATGGTGGCGCGCCGATTGGGTTGTGCAAGGCGATGTTGGTTGGGCGGGTGGCGAAGGAAGCGACGCTTGCGGCGTGGGTCGAGCG
>CAZAHQ010000286.1:0-5499 GCA_964484415.1 uncultured Acidobacteriota bacterium
CGAGAACTTCCCCACGCCTTCAGACAACCTGCCGCGTGTGGCGTTTGGCCAATGGCACAAGTTCCTGTTTGCGACGTTGCACGCGCCGGCGGGGTTTGATGACTTCACGGCACCAATGGATGCGCGTTTGTCGTTTTTGCCGTTTCACGAACTGCGCTTCAACGCCGCGCGATCGCGCGACTACTTGGTCAACGCCAACTGGGCGCTTTATTGCGACAACTATTTGGAAGGGTTTCACATTCCGTACGTGCACGCCGCGCTGAGTGAGGCGCTCGACTACGGCAACTACAAGGTCGAGCTGTTTGCAGGCGGCACGTTGCAGTTGGGAATCGCCTCCGGCGACGAACACGTCTTCCAGATCCCAGCCGATCACCCCGATCACGGCCTGCGCATCGCAGCGTATTACTACTGGCTGTTTCCCAACCTGATGGTGAACGTCTACCCTTGGGGGATCTCGGTAAATGTGCTCAAGCCGTTGGCCGCCGATCGCACGCGCGTCTCGTTTCTGGCCTATGTCTGGGACGAGACCAAACTCGATCAGGGGGCCGGTTCGGGCTTGGATCGCGTCGAACGCGAAGACGAAGCCGTGGTCGAATCGGTGCAGTTGGGAGTGCGCTCGGGACTCTATCGCGCGGGCCGTTATTCGGTGGCCCGCGAGGACGGCGTGCACCACTTCCATCGCATGATCGCCAGCCGATTGACAAAATAATTGGTGCAATCTTATGACAGCGGCGCCCCACTCCGGGGAAGGAGGTCTCAATGTTAACGCTGCGCCCCGCAAACGAACGCGGGCACGTCGATATTGGATGGCTGGACAGTCGCTTCAGCTTTTCGTTCAGCGATTATTACGACCCAGAATGGATGGGTTTTCGCACCCTGCGCGTCATCAATGACGATCTGGTCGAGCCGGCCCGCGGTTTCGGCATGCACCCGCACCGCGACATGGAGATCGTGAGCGTGGTGGTCGATGGCGAACTCGAGCATAAGGACAGCATGGGCAACGGCTCCGTATTGGTTCCGGGCGATGTGCAGCGGATGACTGCCGGCACCGGCGTGATGCACAGCGAGCAAAACCCGAGCCCCGATACCACCACCCGCCTGCTGCAAATTTGGATCATTCCGGAAAAGCGCGGGCTGACACCCGGCTACGAACAGAAGTTTTTCGATGACGAGGCGCTGGCCGATCGACTGCGCGTGGTTGCCTCGCGCGACGGCCGAGACGGCTCTGTGACGATTCATCAGGACGCGGCGATCCTTCGCGGTAAATTGTCGGCCGGAGTGCGGGTCGAACACCCGCTCGCTGCCGGCCGTCATGCCTGGGTGCAGTTGATCTCAGGAAGCGCGGTCGTCAACGGCAAGTCGCTTTCAAAAGGGGACGGTATGGCGCTGAGCGAGGAGTCCCAGCTGCTGATTGAGGCCCAGGCCGCCACCGATCTGTTGGTCTTCGATCTGGGATAGGAGCCGGAGGAGACATGCCGATCTACGAATACAAGTGCAATGGCTGCGGCCAGCAGTTCGAAAACCTGGTCTTCAATGCCAGTGAGGAAAAGGCCGTCGTCTGCCGAACTTGCGCCTCGCCCGACGTCACCAAGCTGCTCTCGGTATTTGCGGCAGGCGTCGCCGGTTCCTCGCGAACGCCGCTAGCAGCGGCCCCCACCGGATGCGGACGCTGCGGCGACCCGCAAGGGCCGTGCGGGGTCAACTAGCGACCCTGGCCGAGCGGCGCACTCGCACGACGCCTTGCGCCGCACGCGGATTGCGGACCCGATCCCTTCGGCTTTCTCTATCACCGCTACGCCCTCCGCCCGCTTGTTTGTATCCTTCGCGGCGTTCGGGGAGAGAGGGTTCGAATGTCGAGTATTCGTTGGTCGGTCTTGTGTGTGCTTCCGCTGTTGTTGGCGGCCAAGCCGGCTCCGCGTCCGGTAGGACCGGATGGGCGAGCCGAGTATCGAATCGTGCAACTTCTGGCGGTGAACGATCTTCAGTTCGCGCGGTTGGCGCAGCTCGGTTTCGATTTGGAGCGCGACGGGGACCAATCGGTGGTCGCGTATGTCACCGCCGAGGAAATGGACAAACTTCAGGCGCTCGGGATCGGCTGGCTCGAACTGCCCAAGCCGCAACCACAGGCTCCGGCTCCCGATCAAACCAGTTACCACGACTACACCGCGCTCACGACGCAGTTGCAAAACGTCGCCAACGCCTACCCCAACATCACACGCCTGGTTTCTGCTGGTAAGTCTGTACAGGGGCGTGAGCTGTGGTGGCTGAAGATCACCGACAACCCCGACAGCCACGAAGACGAGCCGGCCTTCAAGTACATCTCCACGATGCACGGCGACGAGCCGGTCGGCACCGAGATGCTGCTTCGTTTGATCGATCTTCTGACGCAAGGGTACGGCACCGACACACGCGCGACGCGAATCGTCAACGAGGTTGAACTGTGGGTGATGCCGATGATGAACCCCGACGGCAACACGCTCTCCCAGCGCTATAACGCCGACGGTGTCGATCTAAACCGCGACTTCCCCGACCAGTTCCAGGATCTGGTCGATAGCCCGGCCGGACGAGCGATCGAGACGCAGAGAATCATGAACTGGCAGTACGGCCATCGCACGGTGCTCTCGGCCAACTTCCACACCGGAGCGGTGGTGGTGAACTATCCGTACGACGGAACCGCCTCGGGTGCGTCGGTCTATTCGAGCTGCCCCGACGACGATATCTTCCGCAACATCTCGCTCGATTACAGTGAAGACAATTCGCCGATGTACAACGGCGCCTTCCCGCAAGGGATCACCAACGGTGCCGACTGGTACAACGTCTACGGCGGGATGCAGGACTGGAACTATCTGTGGCACGGCGATACCGAGGTCACGATCGAACTCAACAACCCCAAATGGCCGGCAGCCTCGGTGCTCGATCAGCGCTGGAACGAGAATCGCGAGTCGATGCTCTCGTACCTCGAGCGATCGCTCAGCGGCGTTCGCGGCAGGATCACCGACGCTGTGACGGGAGCGCCGGTCAGCGCCACGCTCAAGGTGGCCGGCCGCAATATTGCGTTCTACACCGATGCCAATGTCGGTGACTACCACCGAGTTTTGCCAGCGGGGAGCTTCACCATCAACGTGCAGGCCACCGGCTACAGCCAAGCATCCTTCCCGGTCACGATCACAAATGCGCGCACCAACGCCACGCGGGTCGATCTGCAGCTTCAGCCGCTGCCGGTTCAACTTCTGGCTTTCAGCAGCCGGGTCGTTTCCGATTCCGGCGGAAACGGTTTCTTCGATGCCGGCGAATCCGGTCAGTTGGCGGTCACGCTCCAAAACACCGGCGGTATGGCCGACAATCCGCACGGGCTGATGCTGTCCCTTACCAAGTACGCCAGCGTCGGCAACGAAGCGGATTGGGCCGATATCGCTGCGGCAGGTGTGGGTGAAACGCTATCGCCACACTTCGGAATCAACGTTGCCTCCAACGCCCCGGCCGGTCACAAGCTCGCCTTTGCGGTCAACTGGAACACGCTCGACGGCCGCAGCGGCACCACCGACGCGTTCTTCGTTCCTTTGACTCTGGCAGCCACCGCGCAACGGCCGAGCACCGATACGCCCAAGCCGATCCCCGATCCGGGGCAGATCCAAAGCTCGATCACGGTCGCTGGTGACGATGAGATCTACGACGCCAACGTTCGCGTCGATATCGCGCACCCATACATCGGTGATTTGCGGGTGAGCCTGATCGGCCCGGACGGCACGACAGTGCGGCTTCACGATCAACAGGGCGGATCGTCGAACGACATTCACACCGTCTACGACACGCAAACAGCGCCGATCGATAGCCTTGCCGCCTTCAACGGCAAGTCGACGCAAGGCACCTGGAAACTGAAGGTCGAGGATCTATCCAGCTTCAGCCGAGGGACCTTGACGAGTTGGGTGCTCGAGCTCGTGACCCGCCCGTTTGAAGCCAAGCTGCCCGAGGTCCAACTTCGCACCGTCACGAAGAGTTCAGGCGGTCGGACACGCTTGGAGTGGTGGCCGGTCGGATCGGCACAGACCTACAAGATCTATCGAAGCAATGACCCGACCAGCGCAAGTTCGTTTGTCGATGTGACCGGTGAGGATCCAACCACAACCGACCTGACATTCCTCGACGCTTCGGGATCGACGCCGGGTTCGCTGACTTTTTGGATCGTGAGCGCAAACGGCCACAACGGCGAGGGGGACTGGGGTCACTACGGTCGGTGAGTTCTTCTCTGCCGCAGAGCGACCGATGCATTGATCGACTCTCGCCTGGTGATCGACCGGTGAGCCTGGAGAATGAAAGAGCGGCCCTCGAGTGGCCGCTCTTTCTACGGAAAAAAAGTCGTCGGGTTGCGAGGGGGGGGGTTACGCAGCCCGAAGATTGCTTGATGAATCAGACGGCGACGGTATTCCTGTAGGCGCCGATGATCGCAGACCCTTTGTTGGTCTCGATCGCCATCCAGTTCTGGTAAACCTTCCGGCGCAGCAAGTCGATCGTGTATTGCGACCCTTCCCACTGAAACGAAACGAGCTTGTTGGGCTCCTTCGCAGGTTTAGAGGTTTTGCCTGTGGTCGCCTTACGCGTCGCCCGGATGCCCGCCATAGGTATTGCTCCTCGACTTGATCGACCGACGCCCCCGCCGGCGATGTCGTAATTAAAGCAGCAAAGTCCTTGCCAAGCGCGGGTTTTGAACACACCTTCCTGCAAATCGTTGAGTGTTCGTCGCTTGAGGCCGGATCGTGTTCGGCCTTCCTGCTATTGGCCGTGTGAAATTTAGGTCCCTTGCGCCCAGTTGTCGATGAATATGGTCTTCTTGGCCCAGATCGATTATGTTGCGGGCCGACGATCAGACCGTGACCGATACCTTTTCTCTCCTACCCAATGCCACCGAACGTCGTGTCCGCTTGGCCTGCAGCGATCACGGCCTGGCCCTGGACGTCGAGAGCGAATGCCGCCGACTCGGGCACCGCGTCGAGCGCGTCGACCGACCCGAACCACCCGGCGACGATCAGCCTGCCGCCGTTTCCGACCTCGTGTTGTTGGAACAGTCGCTACTCGGATCCAACCTCGAATCGATTCTTCAGCGCTGGTCCTTACTGCCGGAAGCTCCCGCTGTGATCTTGTTGTCGCAGAGTACCGAGACACACGCAGCGTACGACCTGCTCGATCGCGGCGTCACCGATGTGATTCACCTGCCCCTGCATCCACGTCAGTTGGCGCTCCGCTTGACGCGCGCTCTCGAGGTCCGCGATTTGGGGCTGCGCCTCGCTGGCCTGGAGGACGCGATCTCGGAACGATCGCGACACTCCTTCGCCAGTCGCACGGTCGTTGCCGAGTCACAGGCGATGCGTCGCCTGGCCGTGACTCTCGAACGGGTCGCGCCGATGCGCACCACGGTGCTGGTGCTGGGTGAAAGCGGTGTGGGCAAGGAGTTGGTGGCCCGCTCGGTCCACTTCCGCTCGCCGCGCCACGACGCTCCGTTCA
>CAZAHQ010000287.1:0-5469 GCA_964484415.1 uncultured Acidobacteriota bacterium
GATCCCGACCGGTGTGCGGACACCTGTGGTCAACATGTCGTTACGCGCTTTGATCGGCATCGTCCATGCGTTGGTTACACCCGGAATCCGAAGTGCTCTGTCGAGTTCCTCGATCAAGTCGTCCCACGAGAGCCGGTCGGGCCAGAAGAACCGCATCGGGGCGACGGCCCAATTGGGAGTCCAGCGAGACCACCAGCGCGGCTTCGCTCGCCACTCCTCGCTCGGCTTGAGTTGGACGACTGTTTCCATCATCGAGAGCGGGGCCGGGTCGGTCGATGTTTCGGCGCGTCCGGCTTTTCCATGCACGCTCACGACCTCAGGGAACGACTTCAGGATCCGGTCCTGCGCCTGCAACAGACGCGCAGCCTCACCGACCGAGATGCCGGGCAGAGTGGTGGGCATGTAGAGAATCGTGCCTTCATTCAACGGCGGCATGAACTCCGAGCCCAGGCTCAAGAAGGGTGGGATGGACACCACGAGAATCAGCAGCGCCAGAACGATCACGGTTTTCGGGTGTCTGAGTACCACCCGGCAGGCCGGCTCGTAGAGTCGCATGAGCACTCGGTTGATCGGATGTCGCTCCTCTGCGTGATAGGTACCGACCAACAGCGAGGTGGCACTGCGGGCTAGCCAACGAGGGCGAAACGCGAATGGATCCAGACGCGTAAAGAGCATGCGCAACGCGGGGTCCAGCGTCACGGCCAGCACCGCAGCGAGCGTCATTGCCAGAGTCTTGGACCACGCCAGCGGCGTGAACAGCCTTCCTTCTTGATCTTCCAGTGCAAAGATCGGGATGAACGACACGGCGATGACCAAGAGTGAGAAGAAGACCGAGGGCCCCACTTCCTGCAAGGCCCGCAGGCGAACCAAGTGGAAATCGCCTGGACGCCCGGCAACATTCCAATGATGCAGCCGGTTGTAGGCGTTCTCGACCTCCACGATCGCCCCGTCGACCAACACGCCGATCGAGATGGCGATACCGGCCAGCGACATGATGTTGACCGAGATCCCCATCATGTAGAGCGGGATGAACGAGAGCAGCACCGAGACAGGGATCGTGATGATCGGAACGATCGACGAAGGAAAATGCCAGAGGAAGATCAAGATCACGATCGCGACGACGATCATCTCCACCAGCAGTTCGTGGCGAAGCGTGTGCAAGGCGCGCGTGATCAGTGTCGAGCGATCATAAGTGGGGACAACCTCCACGCCAGACGGAAGCGACACTTGAAGTTCCGCGAGTTTGGCTTTCAACGCCCGAATCACGTTCAGAGCGTTCTCGCCGTGACGCATCACGACGATTCCGCCCACGTGGTCGCCGGTCCCGTCGAGATCTGCCACGCCGCGTCGGATGTCTGGCCCTAAGCTGATGCGTGCAACATCGCGCAGGGTCACCGGAACGCCGCCGGCTCCGGCCTTGATCGCGATCTGCTCGAAGTCCGAGAGATCCTGGGCATAGCCGCGGCCGCGCACCATGAACTCTGCGCCGGCAAACTCGAGCAACCTCCCGCCCACCTCGTTGTTGGAGCGCCTTACCGCCTCGCTGATCTGGTCGAGGGTCAGGCCGTACGCGGCCAACCGGTTGGGATCGACCGTGATCTGGTATTGACGTTGGTATCCGCCCAACGACGCCACCTCTGCCACACCCGGCACGCTCTGCAGCGCGTACCGCAAGGTCCAGTCTTGGTAACTACGCAACTCGTCGAGCGAATGACGGCCGCTTTTGTCCACCAATGCGTATTGATAGATCCAACCGACCCCCGTAGCGTCCGGCCCCAACTCGGTCTTGACTCCCTCGGGCAACCGCGGCTGGATCTTCGACAGATACTCGAGCACGCGGGAGCGCGCCCAGTACAGGTCGGTGCCGTCCTGGAAGATCACATAGACGTAGGAGAAACCGAAATCGCTGAAGCCACGGATCGCCTTTACCTTCGGTGCACCGAGCAGGGCGCTGACGATCGGGTAGGTGAGTTGGTCCTCGATGATGTCTGGGCTGCGATCCCACCGCGAGTAGATGATGACCTGTGTGTCCGAGAGGTCAGGCAGGGCATCCAGTGGCATCCGCTGTAGCAATCGGCCGGCGAATAGACAGGCTGCAATGGTGAGTGCGATCACGAGCCAGCGAAGCCGTGCGGAGATTTCGATGAGCTTGGCAATCGGGCCGTTCATGGTGATTTCTGTTCCGCGCTCGCGCTGGAAATCGCAGCCTTCAATCGCGATTCGGAGTCGAGCAGGAAGTTCCCTTCGACCACGATCTCATCGGCCGTCGTCAACCCAAAGAGCACCTCGACGCGGCGGCCATCGTGGACACCGAGCTTGACCTCGCGCGGCAGATAGTCCCCCGAAGCAGCCTTGACGAACACGAGTTGTCGCGTACCTGTATCGATCACTGCCGAGTCGGGGATCGTCAATGCCTCGCGCGGGGCGAGCTGCATCTCCACATTCGCGAACATCCCCGGCTTCAAGCGAATCTGCGGGTTGGGAAAGTCAAACCGCACTCTTAGCGTTCTTGTTTCAGCACGAAATGTCGGGAAGATGTAGGCGACTTTGCCTGTCAAGGTGATCGACGCGTCATACGGGAGCGTCAATGACGCAGGTAGGCCTTGAGCCACGAGCGGCGCCTCAGCCTCGAACACATCGGCTTCGATCCAGACATGCGACAGATCGGTGATCGTAAAGAGCTCTGATCCTGGTTCGACCTGCATCCCTTCGTACACGTCTTTGGCCGTAACGAAACCCGAGTGTGGCGAGTAGATCGTGACGCTGCGTTGAGGTGATCCAGATCGCTCGAGCAGAGTGATCAACGATGCTGGAACATCGAGCAGCTCCAGCCGGCGTCTTGCAGCCACGTACAGGTCGTTGCCCCCCTGTCGGACCTCAGGGAGTGCCGAGGACGCGAACTTCTGCGCCGCGGCGTGAGCCCGCAGGAACTCCTCCTGACTGGCGAGCAACTCAGGCGAGTAGACGGTGAGCATCGGTTGCCCCTCGCGCACCACCTGACCTTCGAAGGCGACATACAGTTGTTCGATGAACCCCGAAACTTTCAGGTGCAGGTGATGAACGCGGGTCTCGTCAGCCGCGACAACGCCGACGGTGCGGATGCTGTGGCCGAGCGATTCGCTGCGCACCGGCTCGGTCCGAATGCCAGCGCGTGAGTTGCCGATCGCATCCAGACTGACCGCGGTGCGCCCTTCGATGACTGCGTCATTCGTGCCCGCATCGCCCGGGTAAACGGCAACGTAGTCCATCCCCATGGAATCCTTCATCGGTGTCGGCGAGGTAATCGTTGGATCCATCGGATTGCGATAGAAGAGTGGGGCCTGCTCGTTGGGCGGCGCGCTCGACTCACGCTGGCCAGTGCGCTCGTGGTTGATCAGCACGAGATCCATATGACAGATCGGGCACTCGCCCGGGCGATCTGAGACCACCGTCGGATGCATCGGACACTGATACCGCTCTTGGGGATTGGACGAGTCCTGGCCAGAGCACGCGGCGCCGACGAGAACGAGGAGTGCGATGAGCAGCAGCGTGACGAGCGTAAGGTTGCGAGTCATTGCAAGTCCTCCCCATCCAGTGCCAGGCAGGTGGCCCAAGCGACGAACTGGTCAGCCATACGTTGCGACAATCCGAAGCGGGCGTCCCACCAAGTACGCCAACTGTTGAGCACAGCGGTGAACTCGCCCTGCCCCGAGAGGTAGGCGACACGCGCCTCGTCGAGTGCGGCGCTGCTGAGCGGAAGCAACCCCTCGCGATAGCGTTGCGCGTTAGCGCGGGCCGCGTCGAACCGGGCGCGCAGAGTGGCGAGTGTCAGCGCAGTCTCGCGCTGCACCGATCTCGCGCTGGCATCGGCTGCGGCACGGTCATGCTGCGCTGCCTCGATCTCACGCGCCTGCTTACGCTCATGCCAAATCGGCAGGCTCAGTCCAACGCGCAGCGTCACGACCGAGTCCAGCCCTCCGCGGTTGAACAACCCAACGCCCGCACTCCAGTTGGGACGCGCCTCGGCGCGAGCCACCTCGGTGCGGCGCTCAGCCGCGGACGACATCGCCTGTGCTTGTCGGAGTGCGGGTGCCCGCAGTCCGTCGACCGCGGTGGGCCACACGACCTCGGGGAGTTGCTCCACGCGATCGATCGGTTCGTCGCTCGAACGCCCGAGCAGTGCATTGAGACGGGCGCTTACCGAAGCTCGCTCGGCTTTCCAGTCGGCTCGGCGCTCGAGCAGGCGCTGCTGTTCGAGTTGCACGCGCAGCGCCTCGTCCTGCCTGCCGAGCGCGGAACCAAAGCGTGCGGCGGCGGTCGCTGCGATCATCTCGAGCAGTTCGCTCGAAGCGGCGAGTGTCTCGTCCTCACGGTCGAGTGCATACAGCGCTGCGTAGTCGATCCGGATCTGCAACTTCAGTTCGCTGAGTGCAACGCGCAGTGCCGCCTCGGCCGTGGCCTGCTCGGCGGCGGCCGCCGCTTTGCGTGCGTGAAGGCGCCGTGAACCTGGAAGTTCCTGCCGGAGCTCGACGCCGATCATCGACATGTCTTCCCGCCCGACCGTATTGCGAGGGAAGTCGATGTCTTGAAGCATCGCTTCGATCATCGGATCCGGAGGTAGTGATGCGGGCTCTTGCCGCGAGTCGGCGGCGTCGAGCCGTGCGCGCAGTTCCTCCAGGGTCGGTGATGAGGCAAGCGCCTCCGCAATCCAAGAATCGAGCACAGGTGTCGACGGTTGGGGCACGATCACTGTGGGCAACAACGCCATCAAGCTGAGCACGAACATGAGGGTCTCCTCGCAGCAACAAACAACCAGGACGCACCCGGCAAACGACTGGGCGCGGTGGTGCTAGCGGCGAGGGACGCTCAACAGCGGAGCAGTGGCTGGTGGACGAATGAGGCGGTGGGCCCGGAACGAATCAAGGGAGGTGCGAGACCATTCTCCCGAGGGCTGACAGGGAATGCGATCGAAAGGGACGTCGCTGCAACGCAGAGCTCGCGTAGCGTCACCACGGGCGTCGAAGGGATCGGCGCCCACGATGGGTCGGCCTGTGGCTCGGGTGGCGTCCTTTCGAAGCACGGGCATCGCTTCGTCGTTGCATCTACCGGGCGGTGAGCGGACGAACAGCAACTCTTGGCCGCGGAACGAGCACAACAGCAGTCCCGATGGCCGGTTGGAGCCACTGACGCAGGGCTCACCGACACCGCCGGTATCAGCAGGGCGAGGGTGAGCACAAGAGTGAGGGATCGCCGCAACATGGCAGGGCAGATTCTCGTCCCGTCCCGGCCGATTGCCAAGCCGCTCAGGTAAAGCTGCCGTAAGAGGAGGTCGCTGGTATATGTACTCGGCTCCATGGCCCAGGCGGGGCGGGGAGGGTGAGTGAGGGTCGCAAAACGGTTCGTCGTTCACGGCAAGGTCCAGGGGGTCGGATACCGCGCTTTCGCAGTCACCTGTGCCGAGGCGCTGAAGCTCGACGGGTGGGTCCGCAA
>CAZAHQ010000288.1:0-5458 GCA_964484415.1 uncultured Acidobacteriota bacterium
GGACACCGCTGGATCGAGTGCTCGACAGCGGCGAACTGCCGGCGCTCTCGCAGCGTCTGGAGTGGGTCGCGCAGCTTTGTGATGGTCTCGATTTCGCACACTGGGCTGGCGTGGTGCATCGCGACATCAAACCCGCCAATCTGTTCTTGGCCTCCGACGGTTGCATCAAGATCCTCGACTTTGGCGTCGCGAAGTTGACGAGCACATCGCTCGCAACACAGACCGGCACGGTGCTCGGCACGGTCGACTACATGTCTCCCGAACAGGTACAGGCCGACAAAGCGCTCGATGGGCGTTCCGATCTCTTCTCGGCGGGCGTCTTGCTCTACGAGTTGATCTTCGGCCGTCGTCCGTTCTGCGCAGAAAATCCCGCTGCCGCGATGTATCGAATCGTGAACGCGGCGCCGCCCGTGCAAGCGCAGTACGAGTCGCTTTTGGGGCCCGAGCTGGGCGCCGTGCTGCGACGCTCTTTGGAGAAGCGGCCCGAGGCGCGGTTCGAAAACGGCGCGCAGATGGCTCGAGCGATTCGGATCGCTGCCGACTCGGTGCGCGGCACCGCCGGGATCGCGATCCAGGCGGCAGTGGCCGCTGCTGATACTCAGGCCGTTGGCTTCGAACCGCTAGGCGGCGAACTCCCGACCGCCCCGCTCTCGTTGCGAACCCAACCGACCGCTCCGCCGCAATCGCGACGTTGGGCTGTGTGGGTGGCGTGTGGTGTCTCGCTCGTAGCCGTCGCGATCTTCATCAGACCTCTGTTCGATCGTGAGCCGCTGCCCTCTCCGCCGCCGATGCCGAGTGTCGTCAGCGCTCCTCTTGTGATCGAGATCCCCGACGACAGCGGTTGGTCCGGGTCGGTGCAGACAGCGGCGATCTCGAGCGTGCTCCCCACAGCAGGCGATGCTGCACCAAGTGCGAATGCAGTGACTGGCGCCGAAGGGCAGCTCGGTATCGCTGT
Organism: uncultured Acidobacteriota bacterium; assembly: GCA_964484415.1. Classification (GTDB taxonomy): domain Bacteria; phylum Acidobacteriota; class Polarisedimenticolia; order J045; family J045; genus JANNUT01. The sequence goes on from CAZAHQ010000288.1 coordinate 956, forward strand.
CGTTCCATGGGCCAGGATCATCGAAGCGGTCAGCCCCGATGGTGCGACGCACGTCTCCATCAACGACACGACTCCCGCGCTCTTGACTCTACCCGCCGGCCGCTGGATCTTGCGATTGACGCACCCTTCCGCAGCACAAGAGTTCGAATTGAGCGCCGATGTCACCGCCGGCACGATCACGCGGGTGCGCGGCACGGTCCCGGGTTTCTCACTCGATCCTCTCCCGCTCGAGGAGGCTCCCTGAAACGCCGAGCGTTGGCTCTGTGCTTCGTACTGCTGGCTGTGAGCACCGGCGCACTTTCGTTCGAGCCGCGTTCGAACCCTTCTCGACAGCGTTTCGCGTCAACACCGAGCGTGCTCGCCCCGGGCTTCGTACTCGATCAGCGCTTGGTCCCTCCCAAGGTAATCGCGCTTTGGGACGAGGCACACTGACCGCGACTCAGTCGAGCGCTTCGGCCACCAGATCGAGCAGGTGGCGCACCTCGATGCCGTGAGGCTCGAGTCCACCGCGAAGTTGGAATACACATCCGGGGTTGGCGGTCACCAGCAAGTCGGCACCGGTCCCGAGTACCTCCGCGACCTTGCGCTGCAGCAACGCCTCGGCATTGGCAGGTTCCGTCAGCGAGTAAATCCCGGCCGCCCCGCAGCAACGGTCGGCATGTGGGAGTGAAACCAACTCCAATCCAGGAACGCGAGACAGCAGCTGTCGAGGAGCCGACGAAATCCCCTGCGCATGAAGCAAGTGACACGGCTCGTCGTAGACGGCGCGCCGTCCGATCGCACGCGAGAGCCCAGGCAATTCCACGTCGCACAGCAATTCACTCACGTCGCGGACCCGCTCGCTCATCTGCCGCGCGCGCGGGCCCCAGATCGGATCGTCGGCCAACAGCGCGGCATACTCGCTGAGTTGCGCACCGCAACCAGCACTGTTGACGGCGATGATCGCGCTCGGGTCCCGCTCGAACGCAGCGACATTCCGTCGCGCCAGCTCGCGTGCAAACGATGTGTCGCCATTGTGGACATGAAGCGCGCCGCAGCAGACTTGCGCCGGATCGACGATCACCGACCAACCGGCGTGCCGCAACAAACGGACGGCGGCCGCATGCGTGTGAGGAAGTGCGCGATCCATCACGCAGCCGGTGAACAACTGCACCGTACCGCGCAGCGCACGTTCCGCGGTGAAGACGTGGCGAGTCCTTGGCGTGAATCGTCGCCACGCCGCCGTGGGCTGCTGTCGTTCCAATCTTCCCAGTGCCGGCCACAGCGTCAGCGCGCGACTCCAGCGCACGAGACGCTGCAGACCGCTGTGCTGGTAGACGGCCAGCGGCAACATCGCCAACGCCAGTGCGCGGCGGTTCGTCAGCAGCCAACGGAGTCCGACATGGCGAAGCCAGCGCTGCCAGATCGGACGCGCACGTCGTAGCTCGAGTCGCTCGCGTGCGGTCTCGATGATCGTTCCATAGCGCACGCCGGACGGACAGGCGGTCTCGCAGGCGCGACAGTCGAGGCAGGCGTCGAGGTGGCCCAGCACGACGCGCGTTGGTTCTATGCGCTGTTCCTCCAGTGCCCGAACCAGCCAGATCCGTCCTCGCGGCGAATCCGCTTCGCGGCCGTTGAGTTGATAGGTGGGGCACGCCGGCAAGCAAAACCCGCAGTGGACACACTCTTGGAGTGCCGCGTGCAACCGCGGATCGGCGGTTGTCTTCACCACGGCTCCGTCACGAACAGATTGTGGGGATCCAGCGCGAACTTCAGTGCCTCTTCCAGCTTGGCCTGTTGCGGATTGACGGCCAACGGTGTCGGCACGTTCTCATCGTCGGGCCAGCGCTCTACGAGCAGGCTGGCGTCGTGCCCCTGCGCCAGCCGACTCAGATCGAACGTCCCTGCGACCGCATCGTTCCACGAAACCCAGAGGGTTCCACTCGATGGATGTCCCAGCAGTCGATGATCCGCACGTTCGTGGAACATCGTGCGCGCATCGACCGCCAACGACGACCAGTGTGAACGCCTCGTCGCGAGACGAACGGTGCGCTTCCAGCGTGCCGTTCCCATCATCGCGTCCGGCATTTGCTCGAACACGCCTGCGACCGCGCCCCCCGCGCGTTCGATCGTCTCGAGTGCCCGCTGCGTGTCACGCGGTACGAGTTCCTTCCAACCTTCCAACACCACCGCGAGGCTTGTCTCCAAGGCGATCGCGCCCGAGACACCGACGCGTACCTGTTCGAGCGCGCGAAGCCCTTCCTGCACCGCGTGAAAATCCGAGAACGACGCTTGGATCCAGGCCTGCGCCGGCGGCAACGGATCGAGTTTGAGCGCCACCCGCGTCAGCACGCCGAAGCGTCCTCGCGCACCGATGTACAGTTTGCTCAGATCGTATCCGGAGACATTCTTCACGACCTTGCCGCCCGCGCGGACCTCCGCTCCATCGGGACGCACCAACCAGCTGCCGATCACCCAATCGCGGGCCGTACCGAATCGCAAACGTCGCGGACCGAACCGATTGGTCGACAGGACCCCGCCCAACGTTGAACCGTCCTCGGACGCTATCGACAACGGGTCCAGCGGCAGCCGCTGTCCGTGCTCGGCAAGAGACTGCTGCAAGGCCGCGAGGCGAATTCCGGTTTCGACCTCGAGCACCAGGTTCTCGGGTTGGTAGTCGAGGATGCGATCCAATCCAGTGGTCACGATCACCCGGGTCGCAGCCGTTTTCTCCAGAGCCCTGCTGTGCGTGGAACCGCCGCGAATCGCAACGCGATCGCCGCGCGCGGCCGATTCGCGAACCAGCTCAGAAGTCTCGGCGCTGCTTCGCGGTGTCGCGATCACAACCAGCCGCCATGACGCAGCGTGCGTGCCTGATGCAGTTCCCCGCAGTGAGCCCCCTGCGGCAGCAGCTTGCCGGGATTGCACAGCTTCTTCGAATCGAAGACATTGCGCACGCGTTCGAACTGATCGAGGTCGTGTGGTTCGAACGCCAGCGGCATCAACTGCTGCTTCTCCAGGCCGATTCCGTGCTCACCGGTGAGTGCACCACCGAGGCGAACGCAAACCGCGAGGATCTCGGCGCCCGCAGCTTTGACCCGCGCCACCTCGTCCGCATCGCCAGGGTCGAACAACAGCAGTGGATGGAGGTTGCCATCCCCGGCGTGACAGACGTTCGCCACGCGCAGCCGTTGTCGCTCACCAATCTCCGCAATCGCCTCCAGTGCCTGAGGCAACTTCGACCGCGGGACCACACCATCGTGGGTGTAGTAAGCGGGCGCCAACTTGCCCAAGGCACCGAGCGCTTGCTTGCGACCCTTCCACAGTGCAGCGCGCTGTGACGCATCCACCGCTTCGCGCACCTCACGCGCACCGCACCCACGACAGATCGCAATCAACTGAGGCGCCAGCAGCGCTTGTTCGTCGGCACGCCCTTCGATCTCGATCAAGAGCACGGCGGCGGCGTCGACCGGAAAGCCGACCTTCAGGTGTGCTTCCACGGCGCGGATCGCGGCGTTGTCGATCAACTCCAGGGCGGCCGGCACGATTCCGGCTCGCAGGATCGCCGAAACCGATTCAGACGCCGCCGGCACGCCGTCGTAAACCGCGAGAAATGTCCGCACCGCCTCGACGACCGGCAGCAGTCGCACCGTGATCTCGGTCGCAATGCCGAACGTTCCCTCGCTGCCGACGAACAGCCCGACCAGATCGAGTCCGGTCGAATCACCGTTGGGTGAACCGAACCGTGCCAGCTCGCCGTCAGGGAGCACGACCGTCAACGCCAGAACGTGATTGGTGGTGACGCCGTACTTGAGCGTGTGAGGACCGCCGCTGTTTTCTGCCACGTTGCCGCCGATCGTGCACGCCCCCTGGCTCGAAGGATCGGGCGCATAGAACAGCCCGTGCGGCGCGGCCGCTTGTGACAGGTGCAGGTTGACCAAACCGGGTTGAACGACCGCCACACGATCCTGGTGGTCCAACGCGATGATCTGGCACATGCGCGAGGTCTCGATGATCACGCCCTGATGCGCCGCGACCGCGCCACCCGAGAGCCCGGTGCCGGCACCGCGCGCCAGGAACGGAACGCCGTGCCGGACGCAGGCCCGCACGGTGGCTTGTACTTCGGCCGTCGTCTGAGGAAAAACAACCGCCTCCGGCGCTTGGCGCGCGAGCGTGTGTCCGTCGCACTCGTAGACGATCAGTGCTTCCGGCGCGAAGGCACAACGCTCGTCGCCAAACAGGGCACGCAGTTCGTTGACGAGTGCCGTGGTCATGTGTGGCTGGCGAGCACCGACTTCAACGCTGCCAACAGCAACAACACATGATTGGTGTCGCTCCCCTCGCCCATCAGGCCGATCCGCCAGACCTTCCCTTTCAATGGACCGAGGCCCCCGCCGATTTCTATCCCATGCTGGCTCAGCAGGGCGCGCCGAACCGTCATGTCGTCGACTCCGTCCGGAATTCAGACAGCGTGCAAAGTCGGGTGTTGATCAGCGCGTGTCGCCAAGAGGGTCAGGCCGAGTT
>CAZAHQ010000289.1:0-5454 GCA_964484415.1 uncultured Acidobacteriota bacterium
GCAGATCGGGAACGCCGTCGGCGTGATACCCAAACTGAAAGTTGCCGCTGAAAACCGGAGCGTTGGGGTTAGGCAGGTACCAACTCGGCGACTCGACCCAACCGGAGATGGTGATCAATTCGGGATCGTTGCCGCCGAGTGCGCGTGTCATCTCGTCGTAGGTTTCGTTGTCGAGCCAGTTGAAGAGGCCATTTTTGCCGCTTCTGTCCATGAGGTTCTTCACGCAGATCTCGCGCGTGCCTGCTGGCACGGACGTCGGGCAAGCGGTCAAGGCGGAATCGGTGATGCCGGTTGGATAGACCGATCCGGTGACATCGAGCCCCTTGGCAACGAACGGAGCGCCGTCGCTGGGGGCGAACTTGTACTCATCGCGACAGCCGAGGTTCAAGAGCGACTCCCAAACGCCGCCGGTGGAACACTTGCGGCGACTGAGTTTGTAGGTGTGTCCCAACTCATGATTGGCCACGGCGTAGCGGCCGATTTCAGCGATCACCGCGTGCGGCGCGATCTCGCCCATCGACAATCCGATCGTGCCGGACTTGACGCCTGGATGAAGAATGTCGTGGGTTGCAAACCAACCTTTGCTCGGGACCAGCACGAGTCGATCGATTTGTAGCAAGCTAGCCACCACGCTGTGCGCGAAGATCGTGGTGTACGGATCCCATGGGCCCGTATAGATGCCGATTGCCGGGATAGGTGAGGTGATCGAGCCCGCCGTGCTGGCCAGCGGCCAGGCTGCTTGCCGGAACGTTTCTTCTTGGACGCGATACGCTTCGACCGAGCTCACGCCGGGAATGTCGAAGTCGGTCAGATACTCGAACGGTGCGTACACCACGAACGGGTTGGTGGTGCGAACGATCGGGCGGGCCGAGCCGTTCAGTGAGTTGTTGGCCTGATAGCAGTCGGCGAACTCGGGCGGTGTGCCGGGCGGCGCGTGCTCGACCACGGCGATCGAGGCGCTGAAGGTCAGGTTGGCGCGGTCGACGTTGATCGGCTTGACCGGGACGAACGGGGGCTGATGGCCGTTCATCCCATCGAACAGGTAGAACGCGGTGGCAACGCCCGGGACCACGTCGACCAGTGTTGTTTCCTGCCAACTGTTGATTCCATCGTTAACGTTGACGGTGAGCGGGATGTTGGTGACGGTGGTCGGGTAGGTGCTCGCCAAGATCACGCGCATCGCGGCCGGCTTGCTCGAGATGATGCGCTCCGGATCGAACGTTGCCTGCACGGCGTCGAGCCCAACGATCGCCACATCACGCGTGGTGAACGGAAGGTCGTCGGTGGTGTGCAGTTTGAAGTTGACCGTGGCGCGATCGTCGCTGTTGTCGATCGGCGGCTGAGGGAAGCCGTCGCCGGCCGGCGTCGCGATAACGCCGGGCCCGAAGCGGCCGCTGACACCAAGCGCGGTGAAGCGGTTGGTACAGGCATCGAATCGCATTTGAAGGTTGTAGCGGTTGGCGTCGGGGTTGATGTCGAACGTCTCATCCCCCGAACTGTCGTCGTCGTCTATCAATGTCAGCGTCAGTTCGTGGTAGCGCTGGAGTTTGGAAACCGTGGCGCGCGCGATCCACGGTCCGAACGCGGCGTCATCACGACCGTCGAGTTGCGGACTTTGCTGCACGGGAGCGCCCGCAAACTGCACCTGCACATAGAAGTCTTGCGGAGTGCAGGTGGGGCAATTGTCGTCGTCCTTCACCTCGGCATGCGCGGAATGCATCTGAAACTCGAGCTCGGCGGTTTGGGCTAATGCTGCGGTGGTGCCGAGTACGGCGCCGGCCAATGCAATCAATCGACTCGGGGACATCCTTGCGTCCTTTCTCGACCAGAGACCAAGCCTGCGTCGACGCCAAGAAGTGTCCGGCGGGATGGGGGAAAAAGCGCCTCCCCACATAGGGAGGGACGTGCTGTCCGGAGGGTCTTCGGCCGAGCCTAGCCGGCGTCCCGCAAGGAGTAGACTCACCCGGCACTTGGCGGTCGTACGGGTGTCGATACGGAGGGAACATGAAGCTATCGCTCGTCGCGATGGTCAGCTGCGCGTGCTTGCTAACCGTCGGACCGTCGCTCTCTCAGCCGGGTACGACCATCGACAAACTCGAGGCGAAGAACCAGACCTCGTTCAGACCAGATTTTCGCGGCTTCCGACTGTTCGCGGCGCGCGGCTGGTTTCAGCTCAGCGATGGTCGACGAGTTCCTGCCGGCGACCTGGTCGGCGGCGACATGTACTTGCAGAGTACGCAAGTCGACGGCGATCGTATTCGATACGAGTTGGCGTTGGAATCGGGCGCACACCTGTTCTACGAGTCGCTTCTGAGTGGAGTTGACCGGAGCTACGGTGGTGGGGAACTCGTCAGTCCGCTGGTTCTGCAAGCCCCACTCCACGCGACGGTGGCGACGCTCAGCGGGCTCGCTCGGATCGTCAAGAACGAGGAAATTCCGCCTGGTGAACCTGCGTTCCACTACTACACCGTGCCCGTGGGATCGGTGGTGCCGTTCACGTGTCAATACGAACTACTCGACACGACGTGGGAGTTAGACAGTTTCGACTCGGAGTTTCGGTACCGTGGGTCGTGCGTTCTGGATTTCGCCGCCGCAGTGTATCGACCGCGATTGCTGGGGTTGAGAATCGACGGGCCGTCGCAGGCCAAAGAGTCGACGACGGTTCCGTATAGAGCGATCGCCGAATACGACAACGGCGTCTCCCGCGGTGCGGCCTGGCGGAGCGAGTGGAACACGTCAGCGACCGATCTGGCCCAGGTTCCGCACGGACTGTTGCGCTTGGGAGCTGTCGGACGTGACGAACGGGAGATCCAGATCGAAGCGAACTACGTCGAAGACGGTGTGAGCCTCACCGCGCAGAAGATCGTGCGCGTTCGCTATCCGCAGAATGCGGCGCTATCCAAGTCGTGGCTAACACATCAGGCCAATCCTCAACACAGCGGCTATGTGCCTGGCAAGTCGGAGCTGACGAGCGGGCGGGTCTTGTGGCAACGGGACATCGGGCCGAGTGAGGCGGTGTCTCCGATAGCAGCAGCCGATGGTCGTGTGTTCGCGACGATTACCTTGCCCGGTCGTGAATCGATCGCGCTGTCCGCCTTCGATGCGACTTCCGGCGACGTGCTGTGGTCGAGGCGTTTCGACGACGTATATCAGGCCAATCCTCCGGCCGTCGCGTTTGGCAACGTATACATCGAAGTTGCCCGTGCCGCAGTTTCCAGCTACGGGGGGGCACCGCTCTACGCGTTCTCGGCTGCGAATGGTTCACTCGTCTTCCGCGCATCGTTGAGGACGCCGATGAGCGAAGGCGTGCCACGCTACCTCGCCCCGACACCGTACGACGGGGTGATCTACGCCGGCAGTGGGAGATCGGGCGGCGTGTGGACGTTCGATGCATTCTCCGGAATCAGTGGTTGGCAAGCCGAGATCTCTGAATGGGACGGGTGGGCACCATCGATCGCCGGGCGAGATCTGCTCGCCTACGTCGGCCCGCAGAACGCCGCGCTTTTCAGCTTTGACCGAGTGCGCGGGGATCAGCGCGACATCGTCGTCGACACTCATGCGAGCTCGAGGGACTGGGACTATCGATCGGCGCCGGCGGTGAATCGGGCAGGGGCAGCTTTCGTTATCGCCGGTGGCCGACTGATGAAATTCGATGCGCCGACACGGTCGATTGCGTTCGAGTTGAGTTCCCGGTTCGAGGGAGATCCGTCGGTCGCAGACGGAAAGGTTTTCGCGATCGACGACGGCCGGCTCACCGTGTTGGACGAGATTGATGGCACCCAACTCTGGGACTGGAGCGCACCCGAAGGGCCTCTGCGGGGTCAAGTCATTGTCACCGACAGCGACGTCATTCTTTCCAGCGACACCGCCGTGCATTCGCTCGACTCGGGAACGCATCAACCGTCTTGGTCGCTGCCTGTCGGCGGGAAACTTGCGTTGGCGAACGATGCACTCTACGTCACCTCGTCGGCAGGTGTGCTCACGGCGATCTCACTACCGCTCACCGGGCCACCCACTGCCGACCCTGGCGCGGATCGCGATGTGGAGTGCCAGTCGGATGGATCGGCAGCGGTGTGGCTCGACGGATCGGGTTCGAGTGATCCGGACGGAGACGAAGACATCGCAAGCTACCGTTGGAGCACCGCTGATGTTCCGTTTGCGGAAACACGACGCGCGCCGGTGAAGCTCGAGCTCGGGGCGCATGGCTTCTCGCTCGAGGTGACTGATCGCGCCGGTTCTGGTTCGAGTGCGGAGTTGCAACTTGACGTCGTGGACACGACCCCGCCGACAGGGGCGATCATCAGCCCCGCGCCTGGTTGTTACGGGCCGTCCGACCTTCCGCTAGTTGTACACGATACGTTCCAAGATTCTTGCCGCCCTCAGCTCACACGCGACTACGAGCCGGGAGGGAGTCCTTTGTTCAGCAATCATGGCGATCAACACGTCGTCTTGACGGTGCGTGACGCCGCGGGAAACGCGGTGCCTAGCTCGGTCGATTTCACCATCGATACGGTAGCGCCGAAGGTCTATCTCGCCGACAGCTCTTCGCGTCTTCTGGACACGGGCGTCGCCGCGTTCGGCGATTTCCTTTACACGCAAGACAATGATGGCGCGCGCGGCTACCCGCTCTGGGAGGCTATTCATCTCGACGGCTGCACGGTGTACGACGGTCGGGAATGGGGCAATCGCAACGGTTCTTTGATCGATGATCTGTTCGAAACCGGCGTCGCGATCTTCTGCCGCGCCTTCGAGCTCTGCGGTCAAACCCGTTGGAGTCGGCCGGTGCTGCGGGGGTTGGCCGGTGACTGCGGCGGGAATGTTGGCGCCAGCGAGCTGATCATCCCAGGGCGATTCAAGGTGACCCGTGAGCAGTGCGAGCAGATCGCTCGCGCTTCGGCGGGTGCTCCGCGACCCTGACGGGACCATCCCGTCGCACGGCGTGCCAGATCGCGGCTGTTTGGCCGGGACTTACTCTCGACGTTCGGCCCACAGCGATCCAATCGCGCGCCGCCGTCGTATCCTCTTGCGTCCCTTGTCGACACGGCTTCCCCGTCGTGTCGACACGAAGCGGGCGCCAGGACGACAACACGGTGTGTGGTTCGATGAGGTTCATTCAGTCCTTGTTCCAGCGCGCGTGCCAAGCCGGGTGCTGTAACGCACTTGCCGTTGTGCTGGCCTGCTCGAGTGGATTGCTGCTCACGGCCCAATCGGCCGCGGCACACGAAATGGGCGGTGCGCATGTCCGACTTCTGTTCGACCGAGGTGGCGGCTATGCCTTGGACGTCAAGATCGATCCCACGCATGTGCCCGATGCAAATTCCGCCGACCCGCGCAGCGTCGCCCTTCAGTTCGCACACGCGGCCACCCTGGCGTTCGATGGTGTGGCGGACACACTCGATACCGAAACGGCGCAGGTCGAAGCGCTCGACGATGGCAGGGTGCACCTGAGAATCG
>CAZAHQ010000290.1:0-5439 GCA_964484415.1 uncultured Acidobacteriota bacterium
TCTGGCACTGCGTAATTCCAGTTTCGCCAACGGGGTCAGCCAGAAGCACGGAGAGGTAAGTCGCGAGATGTGGAAGGACCTCTCAGTGGGGGTCGTGCCACAGATCGGTTCGGTCACCAACGGTGTCCACACGGCGACATGGATCGGCATGGAGATGCGAGGACTGTTGGGGCGCGCCATTGGCCAGCATTGGGAGGAGCACGTTGCCGAGCCCGAACGCTGGGCTCAACTGCATGCACAACTGCCGGCGGAGGATCTTTGGAGCGCCCACCAAGCGCAGAAGCGGAGACTGGTGCGCACTCTTCGAGACGCGCTCCGACGCATGTACGCGCGGCACGGACGCTCACCGCGTGAGCTGCAGTCGGTCGAACGACTTCTCGATCCGCGCGCACTGACCATCGGGTTTGCGCGGCGCTTCGCCTTGTACAAGCGCGCCGGCCTTTTGTTTCGCGATCTAGCGCGCCTCAAGACGATCCTCGGCAACGAGGAGCGCCCGGTGCAGATCGTGTTCGCCGGGAAAGCCCATCCCGCAGATCTGGCCGGCCAGGACCTGATCGCGCAGATCTTCCGGTTGGCCGAGAGCGCGGACTTCCGAGGCAAGGTGGTCTTCATCGAAGACTACGACATGCACATCGCGCGACTTTTGTATCAGGGTGTCGACGTCTGGCTGAACAACCCGCGGCGGCCGCTGGAGGCATGCGGCACCTCGGGTCAGAAGGCGGCGCTCAACGGCGCACTCAACCTGTCGGTGCTCGATGGATGGTGGATCGAAGGTTACCGCCCCGACGTGGGTTGGGCGATCGGCCGTCTCGAAGCACTGACCGATGAGAATCAGCAGGATACCGAGGACGCGCAGTCGCTCTACGAGATCCTCGAGCAACAGGTCCTGCCGATGTTCTTCGATCGCGATGAGCAGGGACTGCCACAAGAGTGGATCCGGCGGATGCAGAACTCGATCGGCGAATTGCTTCCAAGATTCTCAGCCGCCCGGATGGTGCAGGACTACACGCGCCAGGCGTACATGCCGCTCGCAGCGAAAGAAGTCAGCGCCACCGTGTGAGGCCGCTGCCTGGGTGCAACGCTTACCGGATCGAGCGGCGCACCCGCTTGGACCGCCGACGTTGTTGATAGTGCTTGCTACACAGTCCGAGGGCGTAGTGATGCTCGGAGCACGCCTTCACGGTGCAGCAGTCGTGAAGCGGCGGTCGTCCGGGCCGGCCCGTTCCGTTCTTGCGGCGTTTGCCTTCGAGCTCAGCAGCAAGTCGTTCGAGGCGCCGTTCGAGCCGCCCAACGCTCGTACGGAGCGCCCGAACCTCTTCGGCCGGCCCACGCACCACGTAGCGCTGGATCGCCGCCTGAACTGCCGCGTTCACGAGTTTGACCACCGGGACATCGTGCCGTTGCTTGGCCATTGCTCTCACCCATCCGCGAGCACAACCCCCGCGGGACGACGGATGCTAACGCTGGACGCAAGGCCGGCGCTGCAAACCAAGATCAATCACCAATCCCTGTACTCTGTCCCGTCCATCGCCTCTTCGGTGCTCTTGGAGAAGACATCGTAGAGGTTGTCGCAGGAGGATGAACGCTCGTCGGCGTCGTCGTCGTACCCTCGACAATCCCATTCCCGATCGCCGGTGATCGGATCGAGCGGGATATCGCGGAGAAACTGGACCTTGACCGGTTGCTGGTCCTGTGACGGTTTGACTTCGACACCCTCGACCAGCATCTCGAGATCTTCAGGGTACATCTGCCAATCCAAGTCCCATGGCTCGATCATGCCTTGCACCGCGTAGTCGTGATAACGATCAATCGCTTCGCGCATGGTCGTGAGCGTGCGCTTTAGTTGTAGTTCTTTCATACGTCGATAACGGTGATGGACGTAGGGCAGCGCAGCGCCGGTCATGATCGCCAACAAACCCACGACCAATGCCATCTCGAGGAGCGTCAAACCTCGCTGACGGCTGAGCTTTCCCATAGTTTCCATCCTCGGGGACCGTGCCGGCCTGGTGTCGGGGTAACTACGGGGTTTCGGAGCGGGGCGTCTACCGCCGCCTGAACAACTTCCGCCAGAAGGTGAGATGCACATTGCACAGCTCCGGCTCCTGTCCCTCACGGCACATCTCGGTCACCTGTTCGGGGCACTTCGAACCGGCCCGCATTCCCGTCTCTGCGCACAGTTCAACGGGAACGATCCCCTCCGGTGCTTCGGGCAAGACCCCAAGGAGTCCACCCCCGGTGCTTCCCACGAGTCGTCGGACCACCGGCAATGCCGCCGATGCGCCGGTCAGTCGGGCCGGTTTGCCATCGTCGCGCCCCACCCAGGCAACCACCACCGCGCTCGAGCTGGCCATCACGAACCAGGCATCGCGACCGTCCTGGGTCGAGCCGGTCTTAGCGGCAACGCGCTGGCCGCGCAGCGCCCCTTGCAACGCGCGACCGGTTCCCCGCTCCACCACACCGGTGAGCATGTCGAGCACCAGATAGCAGTCGGCTGGGTCGAATACTCGATCTTCGAGTGGCTGGCTCTGTAGCGAAACGGGAACGTCATCCTCGCGGGCATCCACGCTACGAATCAGGCTCGGCTCGCGCCGGATCCCGAGCGAGGCCAGCGTGGCGTAGGCCACCGCCAATTCCCGAGGTGTCACCTCGCCCGTTCCGAGTGCCAATGAGTAGGTCGGGGGCAGGCTGCTTTCGATTCCCGCTTGGTGCGCCGTGCGAACGATCTCCTCCGCGCCGGTCTCGAGCGCGACGCGTACCATCGGGACGTTCAGACTTTCTTCCAGCGCGCGGCGCAACGTGACCGGTCCGCGATATCGATGATCGAAGTTCTCCGGGGTCCAGCTTCCCTGCCTGGTTGGGACTGAGAGCGGAGCGTCGTCGAGTTGTGTGGCCGGATTCATTCCAAGCGTACGCATCGCCGCCAGAGCGACGAACGGCTTGAACGCAGAGCCAGGTTGCCGATGCCCGTCGAGCGCTCGATGAAATCCACCGCGAACTCCTTCGCGTCCACCGACCATCGCCAGGATCTCGCCGGTTGTCGGCACAAGCACCACGACGGCACCTTGGAGTGGCGCGCGCGCCGGATCGTCTCGTTCCAACTCGACGAGTGTTCGATCCAGCGCCAAACGCGCCTGATGTTGCAACTCGGCATCGATGGTGGTGTGCACACTCGCCGGCTGGATTCCCGGGCGCGGCTCCCAACCTCGATCGACCAACTCACGATGAACCGCGTCGAGCAGATCCCCGCTGGCATCGCTGGTCCCGCGCGCAGGAGCTGTCTCGAGTTTCCGTTTGCGTGCCGCCTCGCTTTCGCTGCTGGTGATCGCGCCGGTCTTGACCATCCGCTCGAGCACCCAGTTCCGGCGTTGCAGTGCAGCCTCGGCGTGTCGCCGCGGATCGAATCGTCCTGGCGAAGCGATCAACCCGGCGAGCATCGCCATCTCCGACAGATCGAGATCGACGAGGTCCTTTCCGAAGTAAAACAGCGACGCCGCAGGAAAGCCGACAACACTTACCGCGCCCTGCTGACCAAGATAGACCTCGTTCAAATAGATCGTCAGCAGCCGCTCCTTGCCGACGCGACTTTCCACCAGTGGTGCCAGCGCGACCTCTTCGAGTTTGCGTGACATGGTGCGCTGCGTCCCCACAACACGGTTCTTGAGCACCTGCTGCGTGATCGTGCTCGCACCCTGCAGCTTGTCGCCGCCCGTCAGGTTGTCGCGTGCGGCTCGCACCATGCCTCGCCAGTCCAAGCCGTGGTGATCGAGGAATCGCGGATCCTCGGCAGACAGCACTGCCGCGACGAATCGTGCTGGGAACCCTTCCAGCGGGAGCGGTTTTCGATCTTGGAGCCGCTCGCCACGAAATGCGCCGAGACGCACCGGCTCGAGTGTCACCGTGCGTACGGTCTCTCCTCGCGGGCCGGCGAGGCGCGACACCTGCCCGCTCTCGACACGCACCGATATGAACGCCGCATCGACCGCACCGAGTGCTCCAGAATAGCGCCGGCGATAGACCTCCAGGACGCTCCCTCGCGCGTGATACTCGCCTGGATCGCGCGGGACTGCGGCAACGCGGCGATATCCCAAGCTGTCCAACTCACGCTGCACGACCGCGAGGTCGAACGGCTCGCCGATCCGCAGCAACCGCGGCGCAGCGAGCACGTCGACCGGTGCCGTGGCAGGGTCGAGCGCGAGCGTCTGTGCGGCGCGATCGGCGGCACCTCGCAGCCCCAGCACGAACCACGCCGCAACGACGCCAAGTAGCAGCGAGAGCGCCAGGAATACGAGCAGCCGGCGGGAGCGCCTCCGCCGTTTGGTTCCTTTTCTGGCTGCGGCGGGTCGCGCCGAGTCGCCTGCCAACCGTTATCCTCCGTATCGCACTGCGGCGGCGCCGTCAGTTGTCGCCTGGGGAGACCGGACGCATGGGCGACATCCAGGTCGACGACATTCTCAAGGCGGTGACTCGTCTCGTCCAATTCAACGTCAACTGCTGGGCTCCTGACGGCCCGATCGCGGGTCTTCAGCTCGATCGTGAGCGGGGCGAAGTGACGCTGATTCTGTCGGGACCCGTGCTCGACTCACAATCCTGCGAGGCGCTCGAGGCGGCGGTCGCTGCGGTCCCCGGCGTGCTGAGTGTGCGTCTGACGCGTTAACCTGTGGCCAGCCCTCGGAGGTTTCGTGCTGCGATTTCCGCCGTTTGCATTGTTCGTCGGCCTGCTGTTCGTCGCCTGTTCAAGTCGCCCCGAGGATCGAGCCGGATCGACACCCGACCTGGAAGCGCTGACGGCGAGCAACGCCAAGTTGGTCGACATCCCTTTTCGATACACGCTGGCAGATCGGCCGGCATGGCAGCAGTCGGTGTTTGGTGCCCTGAAAGAGGCGTCAGAAGCACTCGATGAGGCGTACTGGATGCAGCAGCACCTGGACGCGCCGAGGTGGTACCGGGAGTCCACCGCCGAACCGAAACTGCATCGGCTGTTCTCCTACGGCGGGCCATGGGATCGCTTGAATGGAAACAGACCGTTGCTGAGCAAGTACGGCGATCGTCGACCAGGTCGCGACTTCTACCCTCGCGATATGACCAAGCAAGAACTCGAGGGTCATCTCGCCGCTCATCCCGACGATCGCGACTCGTTTCTCTCGCTGTACACGGTCGTGCGACGCAACGGGCCGTACCTGATTTCGATCCCGTATCACGAGGCGTTCGCCGCACCGGTGCGGCGCGCTGCCGCAGCGTTTCGGCGTGCCGCAAAAGCGTCGGAGGATCGACAGCTCGCCGCCTGGCTCGAGGGGAAAGCGCAGGCTTTGGAAGAGGACAGGTATCGCGACAACGACATCGCGTGGGTCGCGTTGGAGGATCCGCCGATCGAGGTGATCGCCGGG
Source organism: uncultured Acidobacteriota bacterium (assembly GCA_964484415.1). Taxonomy (GTDB): domain Bacteria; phylum Acidobacteriota; class Polarisedimenticolia; order J045; family J045; genus JANNUT01. The sequence goes on from CAZAHQ010000290.1 coordinate 5,385, forward strand.
CCGCACGAAGTTTACGAGGATGAACTGTGGGGCGTGAAGGCGTCGTATCAAATGG
>CAZAHQ010000291.1:0-5429 GCA_964484415.1 uncultured Acidobacteriota bacterium
AGATATGCCGAACCGTTACGGGGTACTTGGGCCGATACCCGATATGCCAGGCCCGAATGATCCTCGATTTCGCGCCTTAGGCCCCGAAAATAGGAAACCTCCAGTTCCTGGCCGTTCGTGTCATATCCTATCGTGAAGTCTTGCTCAATGGATCCACATGGGTGCGGGCTACATGGCTGACACGACGGACGCCACTGCTGACAGACTGATGGTTCCACGGCCGGCCGGGAAAGAACTGATCAACGTGGGCGGCGGACCGCGCCGATCGACAGGCGCGATAACCTTGGGTGGACACCGTGGCTGACAGGATTCGACACCGCATACTCCCTCGGCGGTCAACCCTTTGACCCGCCGCGATGCCTGAGGGGATGGAATGTTCGTTAGTGGTCTGGTCAAGCGGGTACTTCCGACCTTTCTCGTGCGAGGTTTCGAGATCGCGAGTGCCCGAATTCCGTGCCGCTTGAAGCTCGGGCCGCGGTACTACAGCGTTCGCAGGTTCTTGAAGAGCGCCGTGACTTGGGATCGCAAGCAAATCGAAGCCTGGCAACTCGGACGAATCAACGAGTTACTTGCTGACGCTTGGGACAACGTCCCCGGGTACCAATCGCTCTACCGGCAGGCCGGCATCGACCGGCCACGATTGTCTTCGCTGTCCGAACTCGGCCAGCTGCCCCAAGTCACGAAAGAACTAGTTCGGGATAACCTCTCCGACTTCACATCGCGTCGCATCGGAAGCTGGTGGCGGATCTACAACACGACAGGAGGCAGTACTGGAATCCCGTTCGGGTTCTACCTTGATGCAGGCATGATCGATACCGAGCTCGCCTTCTGCGTCACGATGTGGGAACTCGCTGGGTTTCGCCACGCCTCGCGCGTGGGTGTGTTACGAGGTGGATTCATCGGCTCCGAGTCCAAGCTGACCCAACGCTTCAAGACCGCGGTCTACGACAGCTATGAGCTGTCGACCTACTACCTCACCGAAAAGACCTATCCGATCTACAGAGACACGATCAGCCATGCGCGGCTCGAGTTTCTACATGTTTACCCTTCGGCGGCCTGCGAGCTTGCGCGGCTAGTGATCGAGCGCGGCGATCAGTCGGCGTTTAGCTCCGTCCGAGCGATCCTTTCGGCATCGGAAACGCTCTTCGGTTGGCAGCGTGAGGCGCTGCAGCGCGCCTTCCCCACGGCCAGGGTGTTTGACTTCTACGGGCATTCGGAAAAAGCCGTTCTAGCCTCCAACTGCGAGACAAGTGAGACGTATCACGTTTGGCCGATGTACGGTGTCGCCGAGCTGGTCGGTCCGAATGGCCCTGTTCGTCCTGACGAGACTGGCGCCATAATCGCGACATCGCTCTGGAACCGGTCGACACCGTTCATCCGCTATCGAACGGCGGACCGAGCGACGCTCGCCGGTCCACAACACGACTGCTGCACGCGCCCATGGATGATCCTGAGTAGCATCGATGGCCGAATTCAGGAATTCATCGAAACGTCGAGCGGAAGACGAATTTCGATGACAGCGATCAACATGCACGACTCCTTGTTTGACCAGGTAAGGCAGTTTCAGTTCTACCAGGAGGTGCCTGGTCTCGTAGTGCTTCGTGTGCTTCCCAAACCCGGCTATGGCGACGCAGAGAGCCAACGCATCGCGGTCGGACTCAAGCAAAAACTTGGCGATGATATCGATCTCACAATCACAATCGTCGATGAGATCGCACGTACCCGCGCAGGCAAGTTTCGATTCCTCGAACAGAAGATTGCGCGACTCGCGCCGGAAGAGTTGAAATGATCCAGCGATCAGACGACCGTGACAGCGGAGAGCCCACAGCCGATGCTCAACAGCTGCTCGACGACCGTAGAGTGGCGATCTGGCAGGGCGGCGCGGCCTACGCCGCAGACCCCCCATACCACCCGAGCGAGCGATATCCAGAATTGTCTTTCTCGGAGGTATCGGGTCATTACAACCCTGCCTACGAAGGCTTCCGACGGTCGCTGCAACTTCTCGGCCTTGATGCCAAGAACGCGGGCACGCCGCTGTGGAATCCACTGAGTGAATTCATACGTCGTGGTGAACACGTCGTTATCAAACCCAACTTCGTCTTGAGCCGACATTATGACGGCGGCGACTTCGACGCGGTGATTACGCACCCATCGGTACTCCGCGCTGTCGTTGACTACGTGTTTCTTGCCGCCGGCAACGAAGGGAAGATTACCATCGCCGATGCGCCACAAATGGACTGCAACTTCAGCGAATTGCTCCTCAGAACAGGCTTGCCGAGAGTTCAGGAGTTCTATCGGGAGAAGTTCGGGTTTCCCCTCAGGATCGTCGACCTTCGACCGGTGTGGTACGACCACAGCATGGGTGAAAAGGGCGCGCTGATGGAAAACCGCCATTCACTCCCCGGCGACCCGGCCGGGTCCACTCAGGTTGATCTTGGTGAACGCAGCGCTTTTTTCGACGTTCCCAATAGCGACCGATTCTATGGCGCTGATTTCAATCGCAACGAGACCATCGCGCTGCACAGCGGACACGTGCATCGCTATTCCATCTCTCGCACTGTGCTCGAGGCCGACGTCGTCGTGTTGGTCCCGAAGCTGAAGGTCCACAAGAAGGTCGGGGTAACTCTCAACGCCAAGGGTCTGGTCGGAATCACGACGAACAAGAACTGTCTCGTCCACTACCGACTTGGTACACCAGAGGTGGGCGGCGATCAATTCCCTGGCCAACTCCTGAGTGTCAGAGAACGGGCAATCTCCGGCTCCATTCGCAAGGCGCAGGACCTGCTCCTTGCTCGGAGAGCACCCTGGGCCGACCGGACCTACTGGGCGCTGCGCGCCGCCTACCGGGCGGTAATCAAGCCGCTGATAGGGAGTGTCAGTCACGACAAGGTGATCTTTGACGGAGGTAACTGGCACGGGAACGACAGCGCTTGGCGGATGGTGGTCGACCTTATGCGCATTCTCCACTTCGCATCCGCAGACGGGGTTCTGCACGAACATCCGCAACGGCGCCTGTTCTCAGTGGTCGATGGGATCGTGGGGGGCGAACTCAACGGTCCGTTAAGCCCTCGTGGCAAGCCATCAGGGATCGTCGTGGCTGGGTTCAATCCGCTTTCCGTAGACGCGGTATGCACTCGATTGATGGGGTTTGACGGCAGTCAGCTCAAGTGGATGCAGCGCTTGATGGCCGAGGGATTCAGCATCTCGCCAGAGAAACTGGATCTGTGCTGCGACGAATCACGATATCGATCGATGTTCCGATCCGCCGATCCGTTGCTCGCCTTCGAGCCTCACCCCGGTTGGAAGGGGATGATCGAGGCCAACCGCTGAGAGACCTTTCCGCACCAGTTCGACGCTCCCCTATGCGAACCGTAGTGCTCGCCTACGGAAGGCTCTCGTCGACGATCGCGTTCGCTGTGCGAACGCACATCGTCGTCTCGAACCGATTCCCATAACTGGGCGGTTCCCACTTGCGTACGATCACGCACCATGCCGAGTCGACGATGCGATTCTCCTCGCACAGGTTCCTGGACGAGCCGAGTTGTAGCTCGATTCCAGCCTCCCCACCGCGCACCTGGTTGGAGGAGAGTCGGCTGTCCGAAGTTCCGATCAGAGCGATCCCTGCATTTCCGGAGGTCGATTCGGTGATGAAGCGCAAACGATTCCGATCCAAGGTGAGCGCCGAGGACAGCACGATGCTCATTGCTCGCGAATGCGTTCCGGCAACTACGACCTCGTTTCTCGAAAACTTCCCATTGGTACATTCCACGCAGGTCACGGCACCATCTACTGGCACAGAATTTCCAGCATCCAGAGTGACTCGATTGCGCGTCACAAGGAAATCGGTCGCCCGGCTCAAGGCAATCGCATGGCGATTGAGTTGCGATTCCCCGAAACGTGCGCGAATGGTGTTTCCTGAGATTTCCGAACGCGTGATCGGTGGCGATGGTTCAACAGCCTGCAACAGGATCACTGCCTCCTCGACTCCCATCGGCAGGTCGATGCGGTTCCTGCTGATGACCAGATCCGAGATCAGACCGTTGTCGCTCATCGAAAGAAAGCGGATCGGCGTCTTGTAACTGGCAACAGCACTCCAACGGAACCGGTTGTCGATGACGGAAACATCGTTGACACCGTAGGCTCCGATCTCCGTCCCGATACACTCGCCTGGGCAATCCTGGAAGTCGCTGTCGCGAATTGTCACCGCAGAGATCGGGCCGAGAGTCGGCGGTAGCAACAAGCATGGTCCCTTGGAGCGCCCGCAGAGCGAGAAGCGGTTACCCCTGAGATCCAGGTCCGATCCAGCCAGCCACGCTGTGTGCTCGCCCATTTCCGAAAACGAGCAGTCGGAGATTCTCAGACCGCGACTGTTGGTTAATCCTGCCAGCGCTGTACGGTCGACGCGCGCGATATCGAGGCGGAGCAAGCGCAGGTCGGCGAGACCAGACTCGATCCCGTCGAGATCAAGGTCCAATCCGGCGTACATGAAGTAGTGGCTATCGATCGGGCACCAGCGCAACGAGCAGGCGCCACCGGGCTGAGTATCGACCTCGTTGCCGAGGCCGTCTTCATCGGCGTCATTGATGTCGCACTCGGCAGGGTCGGAGTTTGCCAGTCGCGTCCAGGTCGAACGGTCGCTTCCCCCATCGAAGGAGAAGTCCCGGAACACCAGACGGTTCGAGCCCTCTCCAATCATGATGAAGTAACGGTAGTCGACAGACTCATCGCCGTCGTCGAGAGCGCCAGGACCACCCGTGCAGGGCGCCACGATCACCAAGCGTGTTTGCCGTCGACCGCTGCCCTCGAAGATCACGTTGCCGCGTTCGATCATCAGCAGGTCGTCGAACGTTCCCACGAAGACACCGGGTCGGATCCTGAAACGAAGGCTCGGCCGATCGTCGCTGCCATCGCCGTCACGATCGTAGAGTAACGAGCCGTCCTCCCGTACCGGCCGTTCGAACTCCTGGTAGCCGCGAATCACGTCCTGGAAGGTCAAGTTCCCGTCGCCGTCGTAGTCACCGATCACCCGCAGGTCGGGCATTCGATCGCCGTCCGTGTCGCGATCGACGACAGCCGCTCCGCTGCGCAAGGCCTCTGCCACCATCAGATCTCGGATGGGTGTGTCGGAGGAATCGATTGAACTCTCCAACAATCCGCCCGACAGGAAATCTGGATGGTTGGCTCGGGCGGGCACATCGCCGCAAATGGGCAACCAGGAACTGAGCAGTCCGGCGAGCGCCGCCAAACCGGTCGAGCCCAGGAGTTTCCGCGCGTGGATATCGGCCCTCATCGCAGCTCCCTTTTGACGTCCAGGCTCAGGTAATTAGTTCTGGCCCGGAAAGACAATAGGTCAGCACGATCGCCATACGCAATTGAGGAAGAGCATGGGCCACCGTTCGTTAGTGTTCGAACGGGACCGGAATCACTCG
>CAZAHQ010000292.1:0-5416 GCA_964484415.1 uncultured Acidobacteriota bacterium
GGTCGACGGGATCAACTTCCATTCGGGCTGGCCCGGTCCGTAGCCCATGGAGGTCCGCAGCATCACCACCGGCGCCTCGTACAGTTCCTGACTCATTCGCGCGTAGAGCGTCGCTGCAGTCTTGGCTGCGGAGTAGGGAGAGTGCGGGTGCGCGTACTCATCGTCGTTATCGACCTCGTCGAGCGAACCGATCAAGATCAAGCGCGGCTGGCGCCGCTGCGAGACAACGGAGAGCACGTTGATCGTACTGGTCAACAGGCTGTGGTAGGTCCCCAGCAAAAGATCGAGCTGAGGCGACCCATTGACCTCACCGCTCAAGTGATAGACCAGGCTCGGGTCAACCGAATCGAACAGCCGCTCGATGTCGCGTGGTGTGGTGAGTTCGCTCTGCCACCAACGAAGCTGGGGTGTCGAGGTGCGGGCAGCGCGCGATGTTCCGTGCACCTCGGCGCCGATCGCATGCAGGCGGGCGCAAAGATGACGGCCCAGAAAGCCACTCGCGCCGGTCACCAGAACGCGCCTGCCTGCCAACGCGACGAGCCGAGCCTCGCTCACGGCGTCGGACCTGCTCCCAACAACACCTTGCGCGCAACGAATGCCTCTGCCAGCCCGCTCGGGCTGCCTGACTCGACACCGCGCAATCGCATCAATCCGTGGAATGTGTCGGGAGTGAACCAGCGCTTGCTGCGTTGCGTCGAAAAGTGCTGCATAAGTTTGTCGATCTTGAGCTGGGCCAGTTCCTTGGAGATCGGTGTGTAGACGTTCGGCTGGCCGAGATCGCCGTCGTACTTCGGAACTTCGTACTCGAGGACCAAGTGATCGCGCCAACTATTCCAGGTCAGATCCGAAATGACGCGATGGTCCTGGTGGCGATCGTCGCGACCGTGAGTCAACACGATGTCGGGCTCGAAGTCGCGCTTGAGTTGCTCGAAGCGATCCTTGATCGCAGCGAATTCGCTGGGGAAATAGCCGTCCCGATGCTCGTAGATCGTAACCGTCGAACCTGCAGCACCGCGCAAGAAGTCGACGGCGCTGTTCTTGGCCTCGACCTCGCGATCGGCTTGCGCCGAGAACACCACCCACCGCACCTCGATCGGTACGGTCGACGCCATCCAACTCAAGAGCGTCGCCCCGCAACCGATCTCGATATCGTCCGAATGCGCACCTAATGCGAGCACGCGCCGAGCGCGCCGCCCGTCACCCGAGGAGGGCACCAACGTCAGCACGATTCGCTCTCGGTGGCCCAGACCTGCCACGGTGCTTGGCCGCGGCCGTGCAGATCTTCCAGCATCTGGCGGTCCTTGAATGTATCCATCGCCGCCCAGAATCCGTCGTGTCGATGAGCCATCAGTTTCCCGGCCTGCAGCAAGCGTGACAACGGATCGGGCACGAGATCTTCACCTGGTTGCATCACATCGAAGATCTCGGGACGCAGCACGAAGAACCCGCCGTTGATCCTCAGGTCAACCTCACCGGAGTGCCGGATGTCGACGACTTCACCCTGCTTGTCCATGTCGATCAGGTGGTACGAGAACGTGGGGCGCACCGCCAGGAAGCAGGCCGTCTTGTCGGAAGCCTCGAATCGTTTCACGATTCTGTCGAGTGGTGCGTCGGTCAGGCCGTCGCTGTAGTTGGCCAAGAACATCTCACCGGGGTTGAGGTATCGGCGAGCTGCCACCAGTCGTTGACCGATATTCGCGGATAGTCCGGTGTCGATCAGCGTGATGTTCCAGTCGCGAGCATCGCTGCCCAGCAGTTCCACCCCTTTTCCGGCGCGGACCACGAAGTCGTTGGTGATCGTCTCGTCGTAGTTGCGAAAGTAGTCTTTGATGACGTCGGCGCGGTAGCCAAGGCACAGGATGAAGTCTTTGTGGCCGTAGTGCGCGTAGTACTTCATGACGTGCCACAGCACAGGACGATACCCGATCGGCACCATCGGCTTGGGCACTTTGTCGGAGTACTCACGCAGCCGCATCCCCATGCCACCGCAAAACAGCACGACCTTCATCGTTGCCTCCGGCTTGTCAATCCAGCACGGTCACGGTCGGGATCGGCACCACCAGTTTGGCGCCCCACTCGCGGGTGTAATTCAGTTGCTGCGCAATCTCTTTCCTCAAGTTCCACGGCAGGATCAGGATGTAGTCCGGCTTGGCCTCAGCCAGTTTCTCGGGCGAGAAGATCGGAATGTGGGTACCCGGTGTGAAGCGCCCGTGCTTGTACGGATTGCGATCGACGACAAAGTCCAAGAAGTCGGTTCGAATGCCGCAATAGTTCAAGAGCGTGTTCCCCTTGCCTGGGGCGCCGTAGCCGGCGATCGTCTTTCCGGCGCGCTTGGTGGCAATCAGAAACTCGAGCAGTCGTCGTTTGGTTTCCTTCACCTGCTCGGCGAACCGTTCATAGCCTTCCAATGTGGTGAGCTGCCCACGTCGTTCGTCCTCGCGGACCTCGAGCACGCGCGCTGACGGAGCGCTCGGATTGGAGTCGGTGCGCTGAGCGAACACGCGCAACGAACCGCCATGGCTGGGAAGCTCCTCGACGTCGACCACCGTCAACCCGTGTGCCGCGAAGATCTTCTCGGTCGACAAGAGCGAGAAGTACGAGAAATGCTCGTGGTAGATAGTGTCGAACTGGTTCTCGGCGAACAGCCTCGCGAGGTGTGGATACTCGATCGTCACGGTGCCGCCCGGCTTGAGCAGGATCGCAAGCCCCGCGACGAAGTCATTGAGGTCGGGAACTTGTGCCAACACGTTGTTGCCGGCGATCAGGTCGGCCTGCTTTCCCTGCGAGACCAACTCGCGGGCCAGTTCACGACCGAAGAACCGGACCACAGTCGGGACGTTTCGTTCCTGAACCGCGACCTTCGCGACATTCGCGGCCGGTTCGATTCCGAGTACCGGAACTCCAAGTTTGACGAACCACTGCAGCAAGTAGCCGTCGTTACTGGCGACCTCCACCACGAGGCTCTTGGGCCCCAACGCAAGCCTGTCTTTCATCGCGTCGCAGTACCGCTTGGCGTGATCCAACCATGAGTCCGAATACGACGAGAAGTAGGCGTATTCGGTGAAGATCTCCTCGGGGCTTACGTACTGTCCGAGTTGCACCAACCAACACTGGTCACAGACCAAGACGTGCAACGGAAAGAACGGCTCCATGTGGTTGAGTTTCTCGGGCGGCAAGAAGCTCTCGCACAACGGGTGCATACCAAGGTCGACCACGCTGTGCTGCAGCGGAGCACTGCAGGCTCGGCAAATCCGGCTTCCGATCTCGGTGTTGATGGCGCTGGCTGCGCTCGATTCGGCGGGCTTGGTCATCGCTTCCACCTCAACTCGGTGTCCAATCGCCCAGCTTCCATCAGGTCGCGGATGCGGCGAATTCGCAGGTATCGCGAGCTCAGAAACTCCTCGCTCTTCAGGCCGTGCTGCCGGTAGGCGTCGCGCAGTTGACGGACACCATCACGGACCGTCCAACGCGGTTGGAAGGCAGGCAGCTCTTGCGCGATCCGGCTGCAGTCGACGCGATAGTTGCGCTTGTCGGGGCTGGCCCCTTCGGCGTACATCACTTTGCTGCCGGGCATTTCCTCTTGAACGATGTCGCCCAGGTCACGGATGCGATAGTTCTCTTTGGTCTGTCCGACGTTGAAGACTCGGTTGTGGATCGCTTCGACCGGCGCCGCGAGCGCCGCAATGAACCCTCGACAGATATCTTCGACATGAATCAGCGGCCGCCAGGGCGAGCCATCGCTCTTGATCAACACCTCGCCGGTGGTGTGTGCATATCCAACGAGATTGTTCACGACCAAATCGGCGCGCAGCATCGGCGACAGGCCGTATGCGGTCGCGTTGCGCAAGAACGTGGGATGAAACGAATCGTCGGCAAGCTTGGTGACGTCGGCCTCGACCAGCACCTTGCTTTCGCCATACGGCGTTACCGGATTCAGCGCGGCGTTCTCATCGAGAAATCCATCGCCCCCAGCACCGTAATTGCTGCAGGAGGAGGAGAACAGGAAGCGAGATACACCGGCTTCCTTTGCTGCGCGCGCGAGATTCACCGAGGCGTGGTGGTTGATGTCGTATGTGCAACGCGGGTTGAGATCGCTCAACGGATCGTTGGAGAGGGCTGCGAGGTGTACCACCGCCTCGATGCCGCGCAGGTGTTCAGTTTGGACATCGCGCAGATCCAAATCGAGCGCGGTGACCCCGTCGTCGAAGCGGCCAAAACTGCAGCCCGAGAAAAACCCGGAATCGAGCCCAACCACCTCATGACCGGCCGCTTGGAGGAGCGGTACCGCCACGGCCCCGATGTACCCCTGATGTCCTGTCACCAGCAGTTTCATATTTCTCCGGCAACGGCAGCGCGATCGATCGGTGACGGGCCGGCAGCACGAGCTGGCCGGCAGTGTCCGTTCTGTCCCGAATCGATCCCAGGCGCCCGTTGATGCCGGGTGGAAGATACTTCCTGGCCGAGATCAGGGAAAGCCGGCGGGACGGTTCTAATCGGTTTCGCAGGTCGGTTTTTCAGATAGGGCAAAGACCACTCGCCGCTGTGGTAGGCGGGCTCTGGGCCTTCGCACCGGACAGGCCGGAGGTGCTCCCACCCAGCGCCGGCTACGAGCCGGAGACGTCGCTCCGCTTCAGTCCGTTGACGTCGGTGGGGGGAGAGTTGGGGGCTCCACCCGTAAACACGATCGACTGGCCGTTGGCGTTGACGGTGCCGCCCGACTCGACCACGTAGACATAGCCGGTGGAGCCATCGGCAAACGTACCCTGATTGACGGTGAAGCTCACCGACGTCCCACTCCAAGCGGTCGGGAGTTGAACCTCGCAACGGGTGCGTGCGGCCCACGTGGCGGTGTCGCAGATCTCGACGCGCGCGCGTGTTGAATCGATGTACAGCTCATCCCAGTGAATCTGAGCCCACGGTTCAGGAGTACCGACTCCATCATTGGTGTAGTACGACGACAAATAGAGGTTCGAGAACGGGCAATCTTTGTTGAGGATCTTCCCGGAGATCGACGCCCACGTCTTGAGGTCTCGCCACACCGTGTACACACCGTTGGGTCCCGCGGAGTCCGTGTCGATCCACACTTCGAAGCGATGCCAGGCGCCGGCGTAGAGACCAGGTCCAATCGAGTAGTCTCGCGCGGGAATTTTGTCGGCAGATCCGGTACCTCCGCACACTGGCGTTGCTTCCTCACCGGTGTAGATCTCGCCGTCGTTGCCCCACGCGTCGTTCGGATGCTGGTCCATTCGGATGTTGGGAGAGTTCCAATCACCCGGTGGGCCGGTCCGTAGCGCCAGCATCTTGTAGTTGCGCGTTTCGTTTCCACCATTGGTGATGAAGTACCAACCCGATAGGTAGATCTTGCGGATGTTTTGATTCACGAGCCCCAACGTGCTGTTGTAGGCGCCGTTGGTGA
>CAZAHQ010000293.1:0-5416 GCA_964484415.1 uncultured Acidobacteriota bacterium
ATCGTCAAGCGCCGTGGACAACTGGCGCGCCGCATCTTCCACCGGCAAGGACCTCGCCTTCATCAACTCCTGAATCGGGTCACCACCACCCGCTCCGCAGCCCGCTGTGGCGATCGCCACGGCGAGAAGTAGCGCGCAACCCACGTTCGCGCGCGGGTTCAATCGATATCCAGCGGGTTGATGCGCGGGGTGGGGTCCTGCTCGGCTTTCTCCTTGGCCGTTTCGAACTTCTTGTCGAGCAGATCGCGCCGAGTTTTTTCCTGTGTGAAGGCGTCGAGAAAGTCCTGCTCGCGGCGCGCTTCCGCTTGCCGCACGTCACCGAGTGCTGCCTCGAAACTGCGTTGCGCCCCTTTTTGCGGCGCGGCATGAAGCACGTGACCGGTTTCTCGATCGATCGTGAGATGCCCTTTGCAGATCGGACAGTTCAGCGCGATCGGCTCGTTCTTCGACTGTTGACTCATGCCGTATCTCCGCGTGGCATGATTCCCCGAACTGCGGCGGGGTGCAAGATGGGTGTTCCACCGTATATCGGCGATACGCCAGAGGGTGTTCGCATCAAGCTGCGCGTAAAGCCCGGTGCGCGAACCGATCGCCTCATAGGGATTCTCGGCGACTCACTCAAGGTCGAGATCAACGCTGCCCCGGAAGGCGGTCGCGCCAATCAAGCTCTGTGCAGGATGTTCGCAGAACTGTTGGGAGTTCCACTGCGAAACATCCGGATCACCGTCGGCGAGTCCTCGCAAAACAAGACCATCACGATTCGAGCGGTCGGTTTGGAGTCGGCGATTGCCGCCATCGCAGCAGCGCTGCCGAAGTAGCCGGCCTATCCGAGCGCAAGGAGGGCACGTACCGAAGGTGAATCGATGGGCGAGCCGCGCAGGCCCGCCCATCGCGAAATGACTACTGACAGCCGGAAGGTATCTGGCGTTCATTCCCGGAGCTATCGCGTCCTGCCGTCCCCTGTGTCCCGCCGAAAATACCGGTAACGAGGAAGAACCTCGCCTCACCGGGCGGCACGCCGTTGGGTACATCGACGAACGGAACCGCGGTGTTGGGCATGAAACACGATCCGTACGGCTGACCGACCGCCAGAGAGCTGACGAGTCCGCTGTAGACCGAGTACCCCGTCGCCGACGCTTCTTTCTTCCAGTTCAACCGATTTGGGCCGGTCGTCTTGACCATCAATACGCCGTTGATTTCACCGTCATTGAGATCGCAGGCATCACCGATGCCGTCGGCATCTCGATCGAGCTGACGCTTGTTAGCGGTTGTCGCACAGTTGTCAGTCAGGTCAGGAACACCGTCTTGGTCATCATCCGGATCGACGGAATTGATGATCCCGTCGCCATCGATGTCGTTATCGCAGCCGTCTCCGATACCATCCTTGTCGCTGTCGAGTTGCAGGGGGTCGGCAGAGGCCGGGCAGATGTCGCACGCGTCGCCGACGCCATCGGCGTCGATATCGGATTGGGATGGGTTGTTTGCGAACGGGCAGTTGTCAAGGTCGCTGCCGATGCCGTCAACGTCGAGTTGGTCATTCTGCGGATCGTTCGGGAACGGATCGCAGATGTTGCCGAGTAGATCGCGATCGCGATCCTCTTGACCGGCGTTGACATCGAACCGGCAGTTGTCGACTGGATTCTTGATCGAGTCCTGATCCCAATCCTCGGCCTTGGCGAGCGTGCACGGCGATGGAACCGAGCGGGTCGTTCCGTCCGAGCGTTTGCCGGCACTCCCTTCCGTAGAAGCGTTGCTCGCCGTTGCGAGGTACCAGAATGCTTGTCCTGGCAGCGGGTTGTCGGTCACCGTTGTTGCGTAGGTCTTGACGTCGGGGCGGTAGCAGAAACCAACCTCGCCGGTACCCAACTTCTCGGGTCGTCCGAAATAGACGCTGTAAGACACGGTTCCCTGCTCTTTATCCCAAGCGATGGTCGGCGCCGCCGGGACCTTTGGATCGCGTCGAACGCGCAGGTTCTCGACCAGCAGATCGTCGGGATCGCATTCGTTGGCCTGGCCGTCGCCGTTGTCATCGAGCTGGCGAGCATTCGGCACAAAGGGGCACTTGTCCGAGGCGTCGGCCACACCATCGTTGTCATCATCAGGATCGGTGGTATTGGGATCGCCGTCCCCGTCAGCATCGGAGTCGCAGGCGTCGCCTGTTCCATCGCGGTCGAGATCGCGCGTAACCGCCTCGGAAACGCTCTTGCAGAAGTCGCAGTTATCGCCCCATCCATCCAGGTCAGTATCGTCTTGGAGCGAGTCGCCCAAGAACACGCACTTGTCGTTCGCGCTGGGAACTCCGTCGCCATCCGGGTCGTTGAGTGCATCCGTGGGGAATGGATCGCATAGGTCGCCGCGGGTGTCGAAATCGGTGTCGAGCTGACTCGAATTTGGGTAATTGGGACAGTTGTCCTTGGGTTTGATCAAGCCATCGGCGTCGGCGTCTTGAGGGTCGAACGCCATCCCGCGCCCCCCCGCATAAATGTCGCCACGGGTTGGGTCGTTGCGGAAGTCCAAGGCTGTGACCACGAAAGCGGTTGAACTGGTCGCAGCGTCGACATTGATCGAATCGGCGATGCCCGGCGAGGTTCCGACATCGACGCGATCGACATCGGCGAACGTCACGCCGGCATCGGTCGACCGGCGAACGAAGACATCACGACGCGGATTGGATACGCTGCCGTTGCGATTGTCCGACCACGCAACCACGACCTGATCTATGGTCGCACCCAAGTCCCAGCTCTCCACCGGGAAATTCCCCGACACGGTGTTGGTGTTGAGTTGGACGGCGGGGCTCCACGTGGCAGCGTCATCGCTGGTGTAGCTGAAGTACAGGTCGCGACCTGCGTTGCGGTCGTCCTCCCACGCCACATAGATTCGTGGTGTGGTGGAGTTGGAGAGGGCGATCCGAGGATTGCGCGCGTTCGTTCCTGCAGGGCTACCCACATCGACGCGCAGATCGACACTTTTCCACGTCACACCTCCGTCTCGAGAGATGTTGATATAGATGTCGTCGTTGCCTGCCCGCGCATCCTGATACGCCACCGCCACTGTTCCGTCGGCACGACAGGCTATCGCCGGCTTCTGCGACTCTGTTTCACTCGGTGTCGTGTCGCCGCGATCGAGCCGAATCTCGGAGCTAGCGGGGAGGAACGAGGAAGCGTCGTTGGTCGAATACCGAAGCCTGATCTGCCCCGGCCAGGCAAATAGGTTCTGGTTGTTGGACGGATGGCGCTTGTCCCGCCAGGCAACGAACACGTTCGACCCGTAGGCACAGATCGCCGGATCGGTCGCGCGCTCGAATTCTTCCGACGAGATCTCAGGATTGGGGATATTCACTCGCTTGTCCGCGTTCCAGCTCGTACCGCCATTGGTGGTCGTGCGCAGCCAGAGCGAGACCAGATCACCTCCGCCCCCATTGCGCGCATCGGCCCAAAGGGCATGAGCCTTTCCCCCGGGAACGGAGACAAGCCGGAAACTGGATCGCTGGGTGTCCAAGGCCGAGAGCGCTATTGGGTTGCCTGGCCACGTTTCACCGCGGTCCGGGGAGACACGCGCGGTGGGTGTAGCGAGCACGCCATCGTTGCTCATGTAGAGCACGTAGACGTAGTTATCCCCCGGCGCAGACACGAGCGCGTACGCCGTGTCGCCATTTGGACTCCCCGCCTGCGTCGTGGTGTTCAGCCGCCGGTCGGCGTCGTTCCAGGTGCCGCCTTCATTGACGGAGACGTTGAAGAACGGGTCGAACCCGAGCCAGTTCTTCTGGTCTGTGTAGACCACGTAGACGCGCGCCCCATCCATCGTGATCGAGGGGGCCTTTGTCGAGGAGTTGGCGTATAAGCCTCCCGGCGGGTCGACCCGGAGATCGGGGTCTCGCTTGGTTTCTGCGCTGTGGCTCAGGCCCAAGGCAGTGATGGCCACGCTAAGCATTGATAGGAGACGATTGGATACAACGGACCCTCGGGGGAACTCGCGACGCACTGTTGTCAACAGCCACCTCCCATACCGGTCAACCTAGACGACCAACTTCGGACGGGCCCCCACCTGTCCGAAATCGAGTTCTTTTCAGACGGTGAGTCGTCGGCGGTCACCGTCGGATTGGACGCCATGTCTTGTACGCTGAAAGACACGTGGTGGCGACTAAGTTCGTGAGGCGGCTGGTGACGGAGCGGCGAATCATCGACTTACTCAACGGTCGAATGGTTGTATGTTTCGCTCTGGCCTCTACCGAGAATCGAGCCGATATCGGTCCGTGAGAGGGAAAGCCCCCCGCTGACTCGAAGCCAAAAGGTCCGAACTGCTGGCCTCGAATAAAAGAGTTCTCTTTTTTTTTCTTGCGCGGCCGGGGGGATGCGGGTTTATTTCACGCAGTCAGGACGGGGCATGTTCGCACCTGCTTGCGGTTTCCGTGCTGCCCGGAAACTCAGCTTGCTGGTAACAACCGGCTCCAGGGCGGAAGTTAGCCCGTTGACACCCCGAGGGGATAGGCGCAGGGGGGTTGGACGGGAGACGAACCATAGCCTCAGCGGCAAACCGCTTCGGCATATGAACCGCCCACCAAGAGAACTGCGGGTTGAGACGACAACAACCAGGACGACCAACGAGATCACGGAAGTCCCCTGCGCCGAGAGGAAAGGAGCCAAAAACGATGCGTCCGGCAGCTGTTTTGAAAACGATGGGTGCCGCGCTGGCCCTAGGGATCGGTCTTTTCATGGCCGCCCCTGTGGCACACGCGGATGCCTACACCGACTGCGTGCAGGCGTGCGCAGATCAATGGGTGGTGGACAAGCAAGCGTGCCAAGACCAGCTCGACGCTGCTCTTGCGCTCATCGCGACGGAAGAAGCCAACTGCATTGCGAATGCAACCACTCCGATTGCACAAGGCCTCTGTGTCCGTAACGCGAACATCAAGCGCTTCAACGCCCGGCGTGATTACCAGAACTGCATCAGCCGAGCCAACACCACTGCGTACAATTGCTCCAGAAACTGCCAGCCTAGCGACTCTCGCCCCGCTTCAAAGAAGCGCGGCTGATCCGCCGGAACCACTGGTACCAGTAAG
Source organism: uncultured Acidobacteriota bacterium (assembly GCA_964484415.1). Classification (GTDB taxonomy): domain Bacteria; phylum Acidobacteriota; class Polarisedimenticolia; order J045; family J045; genus JANNUT01. The sequence continues at coordinate 5,060 of CAZAHQ010000293.1, forward strand.
AGCTCTCGAGAGAAGTGCATCGTCGAGGGGCCTGGCAGATCGCCGGGCCCCTTGTTTTTTTGTAGCGGCGAGACTCCCAATTTGCCCCGGAACGCGGTGGAAAGGGCCCGGCCGAGGCATTCCCAGGTGCCGTCGATCGGGCCCTTCACCGTCCCCGTCGCACGCGGCTCACGGCGCACCCCCCGCGCTGGTGGACGGGCCGCCATCGAAGATGACCGCCACACATCCATGGGGCCTGCGAAGCCGCGCCCATTACCGTTTTGCGGCAATGTCGTCGAAGAAGGTACCGCGAACTCGCCGTAACGCGAGCGATTCGAGAAGTCTCAAGATCACATTCTCTCGGCCGACAAGAACTGC
>CAZAHQ010000294.1:0-5400 GCA_964484415.1 uncultured Acidobacteriota bacterium
GACTTCCTGTATCGGCCTGCAGCGGCGAGGTCATCGTGTCCTGCTCGCGGTACCGGAGGGCGGCACACCGGCCGAGCGGGCTCGTGCTGCCGGAATCACGGTCTTCGGAGATGTGCGCTTTCGCGGCGCCGGAAAAGTGATCTCTCTGCTGCACGATGCGTGGGCGCTGCGCCGGCTGATCAAAACCGAGAAACCGGACGTGATTCACTCGCACGGCTCGCAGGATACGTGGGCCGTCGCACTGGCCAACAAGATCCTGCCCGGCGGTCAACGCATTCCACACCTTCTGACCCGCCACAACACAAAACGGGTGCGTGACCATCTCTTCAATCGATGGCTGTTGGGCCGTTTGGTCGATCGACTCATCGTGGTTGCACCGGAAGTCCTCGATCGGTACCGCTGCTTCATCGAACGCGGCCTGATCGATCCAGAGCGCGTCCCGGTTTTGCCCAGCCCACTGCGGCCAGATCTGCTCGCGGCCCCGCCGGATCGAAGCAAGCTTCGACGCGAACTGCAACTCGAGGACAACACGCTTCTGATCGGCACCGTCGCACGCCTCGTGCCCGACAAGGGCCAACGTTTCTTGCTGACCGCGGCGGAGCGGTTGCTGGGACGAGGGATCGACCTGCACGTCGTGCTGGCCGGCGACGGCAGCGATACCGCTGCCTTGCAAGCACAGGTCGCTGCGTCACCGACACTCTCCAACCGAGTGCACTTTCTCGGGTACCGCAGCGACGTTGCGGATATCACGGCGGCGCTCGATCTCGCGGTGCTGCCGTCGATCGACTGCGACGCGAGCTCCGGTGTCGTGAAAGAGGCTCTCGCCTTGGGAGTCCCGGTGGTCGCGACCGACATCGGCGCGGCGCGAGCGATGCTGGGTGACGGTGCGTTCGGAATCGTCGTCCCACCGGCCGATTCAGACGCGCTCGCCGACGCGATCCAGGCCGTTGCCGCGCAACGCGACGAAGCCCGCCAACGCGCCGTTGCGGGAGGCATTCGAATTCGCCAGGAATACACGGTAGAGCGGTTGGTCCTCGGCCTCGAAGCGGTGTACCGAGAGCATGCGCACCCGTGATCGATCCAAGTCTCGTCCGCGCCAGCGATCTGTACGAATTGAGCGAGTGTGCGCACCGGATCGCTCTCGATCGGCGCTTGCCGCGCGATCGACGCGCGATCGTCGATGAGGGGACCGCGACACTGCTGGCACGCGGACTAGCGCTGGAAAAGTCGATCGCCGGCGCGTTGAACTACCCGCAGCCCGAACACGACGTCTTCGATCTGGAGGCAGGCGCGGCGGCAACACTGGCGATGATGCGCCGTGGTCTGCCTGGCATTTACCAAGCGGTACTGAAAGCTGAACGCTACCTGGCGATCCCCGATCTGATCGAGCGCGTCGACGGCGCTTCCGAGCTTGGCGATTTCCACTACATCCCCGGCGACATCAAGGCCGGCCTCACACCGCGCGCCGACCAGGTCCTACAAGTCGCGTTCGGCGGGTGGCTATTGGGGCAGATTCAGGGTCGACAACCAGAAATCGGTTTCTTGATTCTGGGCGACGGCCGACGAGAACGAATCGAGCTTTCCGCCGTTGAACGTGTGCTCGAGAATGCACGCGGTACGGTCTGCCGCATCGTCGACGGCGAGCAATCGACATCGGCGTTTTATGAGCCTCACTGTGGTCGCTGTCGCTGGCGCCAAGAGTGCCTGCCTGCGCTGATCTCGGAGCAGCATCTATCGCTCGTCGATGGTATGACTCCGGCGCGGGCCGGATTACTGTCGAACATCGGCATCACCAGCGTCGGGTCACTCGCTGCCGTCGACGCGGTAGAAAAACAGGCGACACGTGCCTTGCCGTTTGGGCTGCAACGTCTGGCGCTTCAAGCGCGAGCGCTTCACGAGCGTCGTATCGCCTCGAGTCGTCCACCGCGACTTCCCGATGGACTCGCAAGCGGCTGGTCGATTCATCTGGAGCGAAACCCGTTCGATGCCGAGCGCACGATCGCACTCGCGTGGTCTCGTGTCGACGGCTCGTCGCGCACGGTCCGTGTGACGCTGGACGCGGAACAACGGCGTGGCGCGTTCGCAGACCTGCTCGATTCGATCAGCGCTGACGCGACCCCGCTAGCGCACTTCGGCAACGCTGTCGCTGGCGGTCTGGAGTCGTTGGCCGAAGAGCTCTCGCTCTCCCCCGACCGCCAGCGCTCGATGATGCTGCGGCGTGTCGATGCACGACCATTGGTGCGATCCGGTTCGGTCTGGTTGCCGGTCCGCCGCTACGTTCTGGAAGAGGTCGAGGCAGCAATTCAGCAGCAACCGCTTCCGGACCCAGCGTCGGTGGAGACCCCCGCATTCGTGTGGGCAACGCGGGCGCGTGAGGGTGAGCCGGGGCCCTGGGCCGAACGGATCGCAGCCCAAACCACGACTCAACTGGCGCGCGTCGAAACGATCGTGCGCTGGCTTTGCTCCAACACCCAAGCGCCGATACCACGGGCCGACCGATGAACTCTCGTAGTTCGGAGGCGGCGGAGTTCGATCGCTTGCTTGCGGCTCGGCTGCATCGATACCTGCTGCGCGAACAGACCAGAGGGGCCGACGATGTCCGGGAGATCTGGTCACAGCCGTTGGCGGTTCGAATCGAAGAGGGTGACGCGCTTGCGGTCGACTCGATACTGGGGTGGGAGGACGACGCTCCCCGCTTGCGCCTGAACGTTTCGCGGAACCTTTCTCGCTTCAGGCGCGGCGATGAGCTGCACCTGGGCCGCGGTAACGACCCGGGCCTCGGACCGACGTTGGTCTTCGTGGATCACGAGGCCGCGAGCGGCGTGCTCATCGTCGAACTGCCCGCCTTCGGCGGCGATCGCGATGCGGTGCAACGGGTGATCGCTGCAGGCCCACCGTTCGTGCTCGATCGAACCGCGATCGACACCACGGCGTTGCTATTGCGTGCCTTGGAGCGAACCTTCGGCGGAGCCGATCGGCGAGCGGAAGCGGTGCGCGCGTTGCTTGCCGGCCGACTCCCGCAACGGCTCGACCCCGAGCGCGTGAACGCCGCTGTGTTATCGGTGCAGCGCTTGGCTGCACGAGACATCCGATTGAATGCAGCGCAGCAAGCCGCGTTTGTCGCCGGCTGGGCGAGCGACCCTCTGCACCTGATCCAGGGGCCGCCTGGAACCGGCAAGACTTGGTTGCTGGCGCTGCTGGCGGCAGCGTTGACCTGGCGCGGAGAGCGTCTCTTGTTGACGGCGTTCACACACACGGCGGTCGATAACGCGATGCTCGCACTGGCACGGCTGTCGCGAACGATCGGTGCGCGATTGCCACTGTATCGGCTCAAACCACGAGACGAACCGGCGCTTGCCGAAGCTGGCGTCACGACGCTACGACACGCGCGTCAGTTGCCGGGGCACGGCGCGGTGATCTGTGGTGCAACGTTGCTCGCAGCCCAGGCGCTGATCGACATCGGCAAGTTCGATCGTGTTGTCTTCGACGAAGCAGCCCAGATTCCTTTGCCGCACGCGCTGTGTGCACTCTCTGCAGCCCCGAAATGGCTGCTGTTTGGCGACGATCGCCAGCTTGGTCCTGTGACCGTGGCGGAGCATGAGCCGGGGATCGTCTCGACCTCCCTGTTCAGTCACCTCAGAGACGTCTGTGCACCGACCGTCCTGGATGAAACCTGGCGACTGAACGACACGCTGTGCCGTTTTCCTTCTACTGTCTTTTATGGTGGGCGGCTGCAGCCGACAGAACAGGCCGCGGCGCGCCGCTTGGCGAGCTTTGATTCTGAATCGCCGTTTGATGCAGTACTCGCTCCCGAGCCCGCAGCGGTTTGGGTCCGGCTCGACCACGTCGGGTGTCACGCACACGCGCCGGCGGAGGTTGAAGCGGCAGCCGACTTGGCGGCCGACCTGCTTCTCAATCGCGGTCTTGCGGCCGATGCATTGGCAATCGTGTCGCCGTTTCGTGTACAAAACCGGGAGATCGCGCGCGCGCTCGCGACTCGACTTCCCGACGGTGCCGCGCTGCCGGTGATCGATACGGTCGAACGAATCCAGGGTCAGGAGCGCGAGGCGGTGATCGTCAGTTTGGCCTGTTCAGATCCCGCCGTGCTGCGCCAGGACAGCGGGTTCTTCTTCTCTCCGCAGCGTCTGAACGTCAGCCTTACGCGAGCACGGCGCAAGCTCATCGTGATCGCTAGCGGAGCACTCTCCGGCACGTTGCCGCGCACACAGGAAGGACTCGAGCAGGTCGACCTGTTTCTGCGCCTGTTCGAAGCGTTGCCGACGGTGGACTGGAGCGATCGTTACGTGTCGAAGGAGTTGCGTTGGAGCCTTTCTGTTTCTAACTCGCAAGCAGACGGTCGACGCTGAGCGAATTCACCGCCTGGTAACGCAAACTGATGCCTTCACACGGTGGACTTTTTACTGCGCGTCGCATTTAATCCACCTAACGGACGAGGGTGGGGTAGACGAAACGCGTTGGAGGATAGGTCCGCATGGACCTCCATCGTCGGATTCGCACCCTGAGGTTGCGCCGGGGAATGACCGGCATGCAGTTGGCCGAGCGTGCGGGGGTCAGTCCGTCTTACATCTCACTGATCGAGCACGGACTGAAGATCCCTGCCGAAGGCAAGGCGGTCGCGATTGCGCGCGCTCTTGGTGAGCCTGAAGGTCCTTATCGCACGTGGGCAGCGACCGCACGACTTTCCAAGGAGACGCAGGAGGCGATGCGCTGCCACGGCGCGTTGGGGTCGAGCAACGCGACGTTCGGCTTGGATCACGGCCTGACAACGCTTCCTCCAGAACCTCACCGGCCCCCGGGACGCCCCCTCTCCCACGAAACACGTGGGTTTATTGCCAGCGCGCAACTTCTGGGAACGCAGACTGTGCCGCTGCTGCGAGTACCGCTGCTCGCACCGGGGCCGGTGCCAGAGGAGTCGCCCCCTGCAGAAAGCACGATCGAGGCGATCATCGAGGTCGACGGACGACTCCTCGAGCGCGATTCGGCCGACGGGCTCATCGCCTTGCGCCTGAATTCGCACAACACGCGTCTTGTTCATGGGTTGCTCAGAGCCCTCGATCTTGTCGTCATCGATCGCCTCTGGCGACGGATCGAACCATCGAACATTTATGCGTGGCGCTTGGACGACGGGCTCACGCTCTCGCGCGCCGTTTTTGTCAACGGCGGCGCCATGTTGTACGCCACCGGTGACGGTCAGTCCCCGGTTGCCGTCGACGCCACGACACCTGAGTCGCTGACGCAGTTGCTATACGGGACCGTCATCTGGATGTCGCGGCGCTGGGTCCAGGTCTGAGACGCCGCCGCGGGTCGGGCTCCGCACCGGGGCACGTGTCGCGGTGACAGTGCGGTGTGCTTGGTGGATAATCTCGCGTCTTTTCAAAA
>CAZAHQ010000295.1:0-5385 GCA_964484415.1 uncultured Acidobacteriota bacterium
GGGTGTTCGATCACCGGCGGGTACTCGTATCGCGGCTGCCGAATGACCAATTTCGCCGGCACTTACTTCTACAGCGACTACTGCCAGGGTTGGGTTCGCTCGTTCAAGATCTCCGGCGGGGCGCCCACCGACCCGCGCGACTGGTCGACTCAACTGTTTCCCGCTGGTCAGCCGACCAATGCGCTCGTGAGTTACGGCGAAGACGCCGAGGGTGAAAACTATGTCGTTCTGATTAGCGGCGATGTTCTGTTGGTGGCGCCGCCGTTCACCGACCTGGAGGTTTCCGGTAAGGGCGCGGCCGATTCCTTCCTGCTCACCAAGACACGCTTCACTTGGGAAAACCTCGCGCGCAGTTCGCAACAGCCGGTCTCGCAGTATCGCGTGTACCGCAGTGATCAAGGCAACGGGACGTTCCTGTGTGTGTTCAAAAACACCGTTCCCGAGTGGGTGGGTGGTGACCCCTCAACTCCACTCGTCGGTAGGAGTTTTTTCTACCTGGTGACCGCGGCCAACGCGGCCGGACAACAAACATCCGCTGGCGTGGGTCGGACTCTGTCCCCAACTCCCTGTCCATAGGCGGGGACGGTCACTGGGAGCGTGAAACACCCGACACCAACGCGAACAACTCCAGCGTTTCAACGCTGATTCGTCACGAAATCGTCGTGGTATCGGGCGCGCGCATGACGTACAAGATCGTCTCCTGATCAGGGTCCGGGCTGCCCGCCCGGAGGGGATCGGTTTACAAGGAGTGTTTTTCCAGTGCCTCGAGCAACGACGACCTGTCTCTTGCAGGCCGCGGTGGTGTGCCTGTTAGCGATCCCACCGCCAGCCAGTGCTGCCGTCTGCGATGGTGTGCATCGCGTCGACAACTCAGCGCTCAGCTCTGTTGTCGTGGTGTCGGGGTTGACCTCTCGACCACTGTTCGTGACGGCACCTGCCAACGACATCGACCGCCTCTTCATACTCGGTCAAAACGGTTTCATTCACATCCACAAGCGTGGCGACGACCCCACCGTCAACACGCAGTTTCTCAATATCAGCAGCAAGGTCAACGCCAGCATCGGCGACGAGCTCGGATTGCTCGGGTTGGCGTTCGATCCAAACTACGCCACGAACCGTTTCTTCTACGTCTATTACACCGAGTCGACCGTCAACGGCATCTTCAGCGTGGTCGCTCGCTACACCACCAACGCGGCCAACCCCGATGTTGCCGATGCTGCCTCCGAAATGCGGTTGCTCCGCTTTGCGCAATCCGAGGCCAATCACAATGGCGGCTGGATCGCCTTCGGTGCTGACAACTACCTCTACATCGCTACCGGCGATGGAGGCGGTTCCAACGATCAGCACGGAACCTGCGGCAATGCACAGCCGACCGGCACGTTGCTCGGCAAGATCTTGCGCATCGATCCGGCCCAGTCACCCGGCAATCGCACGGCCGACTGCGGCGGCACCACCAACTACCGCGTGCCGGCCGACAATCCGCTGGTTGGTGGCCCTGTGAGCAATTGCGAGGAGATCTATGCCTGGGGGCTGCGCAATCCGTGGCGCCCGTCGATCGATCCGCTGACCGGCGATTGGTACATCGCCGACGTCGGCCAGAACTGTTGGGAAGAGGTCAACTGGGTTGCCGCTGCTAGCGCCAAAGGTCGCAACTACGGTTGGCGCGAGATGGAGGCAACGCACTGCTTCAACCCCAATCAATCGGCCAACTGCACCAACGCAACCCCGTCCACCGGATGTCCGAAGACTTGCAACGACCCGGCCTTTACCGCGCCGGTCTTGGAGTACGGTCACGCCGACGGCTGCTCGGTTGTCGGCGGTTTCGTTTATCGCGGTTGTCAGATGAGTGGATTCCAAGGCACCTATTTCTACGGCGATTACTGCGATGGTTGGGTGCGCAGTTTCAAGATGAGTGGCGGTGTCGCCACGGCGAAGACCGATTGGTCGACGACCGTCGATCCATTGGGAGATTTGGGCTCCACGCTCACCAGCTTCGGCTTGGACGCTCAGGGGGAGTTGTACATCACCGATCGTGACGGCCAGGTGCGTCGACTGTCTCCGCCATTCACCGAGTTGGAGGTGTCGGGCGACGGCGTTTCCAACGCCAATCAGTTCAAGGTCAACAAAACGCTCTGGACCTGGGAAGACCTGAAGCGTTCGACGATGAATCCCGTGTCGCAGTACAGAGTTTATCGATCGCCCACCGGTGGCGGAACGTATACCTGCATCTTCAAGACCACGGCCACTTCGTGGACAGGTGATACCGCCAAGCCGCCAGCGGGCACCGCGTACTACTACCTTGTGTTGGCCGTCAATGCCTCCAATGAGTTGACGCGATTGACCGGCACACCGAAGACGCTTTCACCGACGCCCTGCCCCTAGAGTACAGCGCGCGGTTACTGCCCTTATCATCGGGACCTTACCGACTCCTGGGAGGCCCTGATGCGTTTCTGGCTCTTGATTGCCAGCCTGTGCTGGTGCTCGACTAGTCTGGCAGTTACTCCGACCTCCGACCCGATCGCTCGCAGCGCTGAATCGATTCGCGATGAGTTGGTGAAGACTCGCCGCGATTTCCACCAACATCCCGAGTTGAGCAACCGCGAGGAACGCACCGCCGGTGTGGTGGCGGAACGCCTGCGCGCGTTGGGGTTGACGGTGCGCACCAACATCGCGCGACACGGCGTCATCGGAATCTTGAAGGGCGGCAAGCCGGGGCCTGTGGTCGCGTGGCGGGCCGATATGGACGCGCTGCCGATTCAGGAATCGTACGAGTCGGACTATCGCTCACGAAACGCCGGGGTGATGCATGCCTGTGGTCACGATGCGCATACCGCAATCGGCCTGGGGATCGCCACGATTCTCGCGCGCATGCAGAAAGACCTCGCCGGCACCGTGGTGTTCGTATTCCAACCTGCCGAGGAGGGCGCGCCGGCAGGCGAGAAGGGCGGCGCAGCGTTGATGCTCGAGGAAGGTGCGCTGGACGATCCGAAGCCGGGCGCGATTTTCGGGTTGCACGTCTGGCCGCTGCTGCCGGCCGGGAAAATTGGGTGGCACTCAGGCCCCGCGCTGGCCGCATCCGATCGTTTCGTCGCCACCGTTCATGGCAAGAAGGTGCATGCCTCGACACCGCAGTTTGGTGTCGATGCCGTGCTGGCCGCAGCGCAGGCAGTGATCGCGCTTCAGAACATTCGCAGCCGCCGCACCGACACGCTCCAGCCGCTGGTGATTACGGTGGGGAGTATTCACGGCGGCAACCGTTTCAACATCATTGCCGATGAGGTGTTGCTGGAAGGGACGGTCCGTACGCTCGATTCGGAATTGCAGGATCGAATCCCCGGGATGATGCAAGAGGTGCTCACCCATGCCACAGCAACGGTAGGCGCGACGGCGGATCTGTCGTACGAAAAGCTCGTACCGGCAACTGTCAACAACCCCGAGTTGACCCATGCCTCGCTCCCCTCTCTGCGCCGGGCCGTCGGCGCCGACAATCTGGTCGAGTCGCCGCCGATCATGGGAGCCGAGGATTTTTCCTACTTCGCGCAGAAGATCCCGGGGTTTTATTTCCTGCTTGGCGTGAGCAACCCATCGCGCGGGATCACCTCGATGACCCATACGCCGACCTTCGACCTCGATGAGGAGAGTTTGGTGGTCGGCACTCGCGCCGGCGCAGCCGTGCTTTTGGACTGGCTGGCAGCGCCGTCCTCGGGGCGTCTATATTCCGCCCCGAGATGAAGGCCGACCCATCGCTTTTCAGGCCGTTCGATCGGCTGATCAAGATCACCGTTCTGGGGCGCACCGTCGAGGTGCCCGAAAAGAACGCACTCTTGCGCTGCTTCCAGTACTTGGCCCCCGACACCGTTCCATACGGCAAGTTTTGTTGGAACAACGAGTGCGGCAACAGCAAGTTCTACTACCGCCTCCCCGGAGAAGATCTGGAACGTAAGGCGCGCGCCTGCTGGTTCGAGCCGGTCGAGGGGATGGAGATCACGGTCTTGTCCGCCGAGCTGAAGTACGTGCTGCGCAGCGTGCTGAAGCAGCCGCCAGACAGCCCCTCGAGCGGCGACGACGAGGAAGAAGAGGTTCCGGCACTCGCACCTCGCCGCACCGATCCGGTTTGATCGCCGCCACGAAGGCGCACCTCTATAATCCCGAGCGTCAGGGCCGACAGATCTCGCGACGCCAGCGGGCAATGAGTCCACGTTCTTGACGGCGACTAGCGCGTCGGTCCCCTTTCGAAAGGATTTCGCAATGAACGCCGCCACCGAAACGCGCACCGAGCGCGATTCCATGGGTGAAGTCCGGGTTCCGAAAGCAGCGCTGTACGGCGCGCAAACACAACGAGCGGTCGACAACTTCCCGATCTCGGGCCTAAAACCCTGGCCGGCGTTCGTGTGGGCGATGGCGACCATCAAGTGCGCTGCCGCCGATGTGCACAAAGACCTCGGACTGCTCGACCCTGAACTAGCCGATGCGATTGCTCGAGCGGCGCGCGAGGTAATGGAAGGACAACATCGCGAGCACTTCGTGGTCGACCCGTTTCAGGCGGGCGCAGGCACCAGCCACAACATGAATACCAACGAAGTACTGGCCAATCGTGCCACGCAGATCTTGGGTGGAGCGATCGGTGAGTATCGCGTGCACCCCAACGATCACGTCAACATGTCGCAATCGACCAACGACACGATCCCGACGGCGATTCGCTTGGGCTGTTTGTGGCGGGTCGATGAATTGCTGGCGGTCGTCGACGAACTCGCGGTGGCGTTGAAGCGCAAGAGCGAGGAGTTCGACGGGATCGTGAAGTCCGGACGTACGCATTTGCAGGATGCCGTTCCCGTGCGACTCGGCCAAGAGTTCGGCGGCTATTCACGCGCGATCGAGCGCGATGCCGAGCGAATTCGGCGCGCTGCCGAAGGGCTTCGTCGGATCGGTATCGGCGGAACGGCGGCAGGTACCGGTCTCAACGCGCATCCGGAATACCACGCGCGAATGGTCGCTCGCCTATCGACCCTCTGCGGTCAGCAACTGAAGGTTTCCGACAATCTGTTCGAATCGATGCAGTCGATGGCCGATGCGGCCGACTTCTCGGCGTCGTTGCGAACACTCGCGCTCACGCTGACGCGCATCGCCAACGACCTGCGATTGCTCGCCTCCGGCCCCACCTCCGGACTCGACGAGATCCGGATGCCCGCCGTGCAGCCCGGTTCGAGCATCATGCCGGGCAAGATCAACCCGTCGATCGCCGAGATGCTCAACCAGGCGATGTTCCATGTGATCGGCTGCGATACCACCGTGGCGCTCGCGTCTCAAGCCGGTCAACTGGAACTCAACGTGATGATGCCGATCATTGCGCACAACCTCTTCGAGATGATGCAGGTGACGATCGGT
>CAZAHQ010000296.1:0-5380 GCA_964484415.1 uncultured Acidobacteriota bacterium
GCATCTGTCGGTAGAGATTCAACTGACTTCTAACGACAACGCCCTCCTGGTTGAAGGCAACTGCGTGTTGCTTCCCGACAACCGAAGAGTTTTGGTTCTGCGCGACGTCAGCGAGCGTCGGCGAATCGAGGAGGCGCTAATCCACAACGAGAAGCTCAGCGCTGTCGGGCAGTTGGCGGCGGGCGTTGCCCACGAGCTTCGCAACCCGCTGTTCGTGATTTCGAATGTGATCTACGACCTGCGCGAGTCGCTTGGCGATCGATCTGTCGAGGTGACCGAGAACCTGGAAATTGCCGAACAAGAGAACCAACGCGCGCGAAAGATCATCGACAATCTGCTCGAGTTTTCACGCCGGGGTCCGAGCGATGTTCGCCGACTCCAGCCCACACCCCTGATCCGGCAAGTCGCCACGCTGTTTCGCAAGGGGCTGCAAGAGCGCGGAGTCGTGCTGGATCTCGACTTGAAGCCGACCCGTGATTGCGTTTTCGAGCCGGATGCTTTCAAACAGGTCATGGTAAATCTGATCAGCAACGCGATCGACGCAATGCCGGAGGGCGGTACGCTGGCGATCGGTACGTGCGATCGACCTGCGGGCGTACTGATCACCGTTCGCGATAGCGGTGTCGGAATTCCTAGCGAGTTACGCGCGAGCATCTTCAACCCATTCTTCTCGACCAAGGCACCCGGTGCGGGGACAGGTTTGGGGTTGTGGCTCGTCCATTCCACCGTCAGTCGATTCCATGGGCGAGTCGAGGTCGAGTCCCGCCAAGGAGCAGGCTCGACGTTCAGTTTGGAGCTTCGTGCCGTGGAGGAACAGAGCGCATGAGTGGATCGGAACTCGCGGGGCGAGCTCGTGTGCTACTCGTCGACGACGAGTACAACGTGCTTGTCACGCTGGCGCGCGTGCTGAAACGCCAAGGCTTCGAACTCGTCACCGAGATCAACCCCATAGAGGCGTTGCGGCTCATCGAGACTCAGGTACGTGAGGCTGGCCGTGCTCAATACGACGCGGTTTTGGTCGACCTGAAGATGCCGGAAATGGATGGAACCGAGTTGCTTGACGCAGTGCACCAACTCGATCCGACGCTCCCGGTGATCGTGCTCACCGGTTTCGGCACAATCCGCAGCGCCGTCGACGCGACCCGCCGGGGCGCGTTCGACTATCTGGTCAAACCGTCGAGCCCGGAGGAAATCGCTGCAGTGTTGCGCCGCGCCGTTGCGCGCCCGCGCTCCAACGCGAAGCTCGATCAAGACCAAGGAACTCCGCTCGGTGCCGAAAACGAAGAAACGGTGTCGCCAGCAGGGTTCGTTGCCAACAGCCCGAAAATGCAACACCTACTGCGCCAGATCCAGTTGATCTCCAAGAGCTCAACCACGGTGCTGCTTCACGGAGAGAGCGGGACGGGCAAGGAGTTGCTTGCGCGCGAGATCCATCGGCACGGGCCACGCGCCGGGCAGCCATTCGTCGCGGTGAACTGCGCCGCACTGCCGGTTGGACTCGCAGAGAGCCTACTCTTCGGGCATCGTCGCGGGGCGTTCACGGGAGCTGAGCGCGACCATCATGGATATTTCTTGGCGGCAAACGGAGGCGTGCTGTTCCTCGACGAAGTTGGCGACTTGCCGGGAACTGCACAAGCGCTACTACTTCGAGCGTTGCAGGAGCGAGTGATCACGCCGATCGGAGCCCCCGATCCGGTGCCAATAGACATCCATTTGATCAGCGCCACTCATCGGGCGCTTTCCGAAGAGGTGCTCGCGGGCCGCTTTCGCGCTGACCTGATGTATCGCCTCGCAGTGGTCGAGTTGGAGGTTCCTCCGCTTCGCGAGCGCTCGATGGACCTGGTCCCGCTCGTCGAGTCGATACTCGCTGAGATCTGTGGCGAGGGGGGCGTGCTCGAACTCGGACCTGACGTGATCGACTTGTTGCAACGCCATAGTTGGCCAGGCAATGTCCGGGAGCTGCGGAACGTGATCGAGCGAGCTGTTGTGCTCGCTCAGGGGACCGTCATCGGCGCTGCGGATCTTCCACCCTATATCGGCGGCGCTCGTGCAGGCGCGATCGCCCCGTCGCAAACCGATCTCGACAACGAGCGAACTCTCGACGCGCTCGAGCGGCGACACATCGAAGCGGCACTCCTCGCCAGTGGTGGCATGAAGACGGTCGCCGCCAGACGCCTGGGCATCGACCGCAAGCGCTTGTATAGAAAAATGAAGCGGCTAGGACTGATCGATGGCCCTGGTCCGTCGCACCCGGACTGATTCCAAGATTCAATCCCTTCGGCGAGCCCGCTGGCGACGTCGTCTGATCCACCGCGCGGGTGATTGTTGCTCCAGAGCGCGTGGCCGCTTTTGACCCATCGGCTTCAAGGGCGTGGGCGTCGCCCGTCCACCGGTTGAATCTGTGACTCGATCGCGAAGTCGCCTCCGCCGTCACCTCAGTCCTCAAGCTCCATATCCTCAGCCATTTGAGATCGACATTCGCAATCGCTGTCGCGCTCGACGGCATCGGCCCGCGCCTTGCAATAGACCTCGGCGCAAGAAGTTCGCCGAGCGGGAGGATGATCGATGGGTCGCACAGTACGGACAGTTCTCGTTGGGGTGACGTTCGGTTCGCTGCTAGTGGCGCAGGCGGCAGACGCAGCCAAGCCCGGTCGAGACGAGTTCGAGCAGGCAGGGGTGAAGCTGGTCACCGAGTTCGTGCCGCTCGACACCAAAGGGAATGAAGACGCGGCGAGCTCGCTGATCGCTGGTGGTCGCGCGCGCCTGCGGCTGCAATTCACCGAAACAGCAACCGGTACGCCACTCCGCGGCGTCAGACCGCTCGGTTGGTTGACTCGTCGCCGTGACGGTGTGAGTGCTCCTGACTCGAATCGTTGTGTCGAGCAGATCCGGCGCTACGCCAGCGGAGGCATGACGTCGCTCGCCGACATCGACCTCAACCAGTACTTCATTTACTCACTCAACGGAGATCGATCGATCACCGTCTTGAACCCGTTGGTCGCGTTCTCACGAACCAAGCTCTATACGATCATGACACTCGACGCCGATCCGGCCGATTGGGTGGCGATGCCGCTTCGCGCAGAGATTTATGTCTCGCTACCGTCTCGCGGCACGCTCGTTCGCATCGACACCCGCACGCACAAGATGGCGGGGGAGATCTCCGTCGGTGGACGTCCGACGCGCCTCTATGCCGATTCGATCCGTGGGCGCTTGTGGGTTGGCGATGAGGCGACCGGTAATGCCCTCGAGGTCGATCCGGAGTCTGGGAAGGTACTGCGCCGCGTGGCGCTGGATGGCACCGGCATCGTCTTCGCTGCCGGCCCGACCAGCGAACGCCTCGTCATCACCTCGAGCAAAGGACTCACCGTGCTCTCCGCTCCGTCGCGCAGCGTTGAAAGTCATGTGCGAATGACCCGCGCACCGCAATCGATCGTTGTCTCGGACCTCGCCGGTGCAGCGTTCCTCGCCTTCGAGGCTGAAGGTGTCGTGGCCGTGGTCGATCTCGCCAGCGGTGTCGAACGTGCTCGACTGGCACTCAAGCCGGGGCTGCGAGGCATCGCACTGACGCCCGATGGTCGATGGGTGCTGGTCCCCAACGCACTGGAGAAGACGGTAACGGTGATCGACGCCTCCTCGACGAAGGTCACTCGAACGATCACAGTCGACGCAGGACCTGACCAAATCAGTTTCACCGATCACTTCGCCTATGTGCGCTGCATCGACTCGACCCAGGTCGACATGATCCCTTGGACCCAACTCGATCAACCGGGAGAGGTCGGCGTTGTCACGGTACCGATCGGTCAATACCCGTTGGGTGAGGAGGTAGCGAAGTTCGCCGGGCAGACGATCCAACCGGTCCCGGCTGGAGACGCTGTGATCGCAGGTGCGTACAACGATCGAACGTTGTTCTTCTATCAAGAAGGAATGATGGCTCCCATGGGTTCGTACCAAAACAGTTCGCGCCCTCCGATCGCGATCCAGATCGTCAGCAGTGCGCTACGTGAAACGCTCCCCGGAGTGTTTGAGGCCGAGATCACGCCGCCGGACGGCGGCAACTATGACCTTGCCCTTGCTGTCGACTCCCCGAGGTTGACTCACTGTTCGGCGTTCGAGGTGAAGGACAACCCAGCGCTCGCGTTGCTCGAACAGTCGCACCTCACGGTGAAGTTCCAAGCACCGTCGAGCGCCCCTCAGACGGGCGTTCCGACCACGGTGACGTTCCGGATCGAGTATCCCTCGACACCATCGAAGCCGGTGGTCGGTCTGAAGGATGTTGAGGTGCTGGTGTTTCAGCCACCAGGATTGAATCAGTTCCGACTCGATGCTCATGAGGTTGCGGAGGGGAAATACGAGGTTCTGATCAGCTTTCCTGATCTCGGCGAATATCTCGTGTTTCCGCGCACTCTCAGTCAGGGCCTCGACTACGGCGACCTTCCGGCGACGCGACTGACAGTCACGTCGCCGGAAGCACTTGCTGTGATGCAGGAGGGAAAATGAGCCGCACGTGGTGGTGGGTTGGATTGCTCGCATGCAGCCTGGCGAGGGCCGATGGAGCAGAAGGTACGCAGCAGCCAACGGGGCCGCCGCAACCGAGCGAGATCCGCTTTCGTAGTGAACCGGCATGGTCGACGACAGCGATCACTCGCGCCGACGGCTCGATCGTCGATCTGCAGACTGCCGTGCACGCCGAGCATTTGGCCGTTGTGCAGTTGATCGATGGTCGGGATCTGCGGCGTGGCTCCGTCGACCTCAACTCGATGCGTGATCTTGCGACCGCTGTCGGGGTCGATAGCGACATTGCGCTTCTTTCCTTGGTGGTCGATGAGCCTGGCCCCGCGACCGGCCAGCCGAGCGCTCTCGAGAACGACTCAGCACTGCCGATCTGGAGTTTGGCGCGGCTCGATCCTTCGGCCGGCGCACAACTGCGACCGATCTTCCCACTCGGTGCGACCTGGGTAGGGAACAATCGAACGGGTCAGTGGCTGCGCATCGACCAGCCGTCGGTTGCCGCGATGCGTGAAGCGCTCGATCAGGTCGGCCAGGCAGCGTCGCGCACCTGGTTCACTGACCTGACCCTAACCGATCAATCCGGACAAACGCAGCGCTTCTACAGCGACGTACTTGAAGGGAAGATCGTCGTTGTTGATTTCATCTTCACTCATTGCCAGGGGGTTTGCCCCGTACTGACCGCAACTCTGCGCGGCCTGCAACAGCGCCTTGGCCCGCTGGTAGGCGATTCGGTGCGCTTCGTCTCGATCAGCATCGACCCAGAGCGTGATACGCCCGAGGCGCTGAAAGCATTCGCAGCAAAGTTCCAGGCTGGGCCCGGCTGGATGTTCTTGACCGGTGAGAAACGAAAGATCGACTGGGTCGCCTACAA
>CAZAHQ010000297.1:0-5352 GCA_964484415.1 uncultured Acidobacteriota bacterium
GCGCCCGGTTTTTTCCTACAGGCTCTCGATCCTGCACTTTTGGACACTCGTCTTCCTCTACATCTGGGCGGGCCCACACCACTTGCACTACACCGCCTTGCCGGGCTGGGCGTCTTCGCTCGGGATGTTGTTTTCGGTGATGCTCTGGATGCCATCGTGGGGCGGCATGGTCAACGGATTGCTGACACTGCGCGGCGCCTGGCACAAGGTAGCTGAAGACCCGGTTCTGAAGTTCTTCGTCACGGCGATCACGTTCTACGGCATGTCGACATTCGAGGGCCCGATGCTCTCGATCAAGGCTGTCAACTCGCTCTCGCACTACACCGACTGGAACATCGCGCACGTCCACGGTGGTGCGTTGGGTTGGGTCGGATTCATGTCGTTCGGAATGATGTACTGGCTGATGCCGCGGTTGTTCCAGACCAAACTCTACAGCAAGCGACTGTGTGAATTGCATTTCTGGATCGCCACCATTGGAATCCTGCTCTACATCGTGGCGATCTATGCCGCCGGTATCACCCAAGGGCTGATGTGGCGTGCGTTCGACGATAACGGCCGCTTGAGCTATCCGGATTTCATCGAAACGACCATGCGCCTGATGCCGATGTACCTGGTTCGAGTGATCGGCGGCGTGTTGTATCTGGCCGGCATCGCGATTCTGGGCTGGAACTTCCTGATGACTTGGAAGAGTCGCCCCGCCCAGTACGAGGTCGTGACCCACGAGGCGCCAGCACTCTCACTACAGCCCACCCCGCATGCCCCCGCGGATGTCTCACCATTGCGCGAGAGCGGCGCGCACGTCATCGGCCTTGCCTACAAACTCGAGAAGCTCTTCGGCGCCGCGTGGCATCGTCGGTGGGAGCGATTGCCGCTGCGTTTCACCGTCTGGGTAGTGGTGGCCTGCGTCGTGGCCTCGCTGTTCGAGATCATTCCGACGTTCCTGATTCGATCGAATGTACCGACGATCGCGAGCGTGACGCCTTATACAGCACTCGAAGTCGTCGGCCGCGACATCTACACGGCTGAGGGTTGCTACAACTGTCACTCGCAAATGATCCGCCCATTGCGTGCCGAGACGGTGCGGTATGGCGAGTACTCGAAGGCCGGCGAGTACGTGTACGACCATCCCTTCCAGTGGGGATCCCGCCGAATTGGACCCGACTTGCAACGTGTCGGCTTGAAGTACCCGAACCTCTGGCACATGCGGCACTTGGAAGATCCGCGCTCGATTTCTCCCAACTCGATCATGCCTAAGTACATTCATCTGTTCCGTGAAGAGATCGACTTTGCCCTGTTCCAGTCGCACCTGCGGGCGCTGCGTGCGGTCGGTGTGCCATACACCGACGCGGAGATCAGCGAAGCTCCATCGGCCGCACGAGATCAGGCCGATCTGATCGCTGCCGAAGTTGCCAAGCAAGGTGGCCCGGAAGGGCTGGCCGACAAGCAAGTGATTGCGCTGATCGCCTACTTGCAGCGACTCGGTACAGACATCAAGAAACCTGCGCCAGCTGCAGCGGCTCCCCAGCAAGCCGCTGCCGCTGCTGCAGCAGGCGCGAGCCACTGAGATGCGACTCTCCGACATCATGAGCTACGCCAGGCTGGAAGTCTTCGCTGAGATCGCGCTGCTGATGTTTGTGACGATCTTCGGCGGCGTGCTGCTTTACACATTCTCTCGTCGCAACAAGGAGAACTTCGAGCGCGCCAGACACCTTCCGCTCTCGGACCGAAACGAAAAAGGTGATACGCATGACAAACAATGAGGGAGGCCAGCCCACGATGCCGCATAGCTACGACGGCATCGAGGAATACGACAATCCACTGCCGTTCTGGTGGGTCGCGCTGTTCTGGGTGACGATCGTGTTTTCGATCGGATACTGGGCCTACTATCACTTTGGCGATGGTCCTTCGATCCAACAGACCTATGACGCTGACATGAAGGACTACTACGACCAGCAAGCACAAGTCTTGGCGGCAGCAGGCGCTATCACCGATGACACCTTGCGCGGCATGCAGTCCAACAGCGCCATGATGGCGACGGCCAAGGCGACGTTCGCCGTTCGCTGTGTCGTTTGCCACGGCGAGCACGCCGAGGGAAAGATCGGGCCGAATCTCACCGACAGATACTGGCTACACGGTGGTCGGCTGACCGACCACTTCAGGACGATCTCCGAAGGGGTGCCTGAGAAGGGGATGATCTCGTGGAAGACGCAACTCGCGCCGGCGGAGATGATGTCGTTGGCGGCGTACGTTGGAACGCTTCAGGGCACCAATCCGACCAATCCAAAAGAGCCGCAAGGAGTGCTCTACGATCCGGCGAGTTCCACACCGGCGCCCGCGCCCAGTTCCACCGCTCCTGCTTCGACTAACGCTCCGAGGCCCGCTTCGAAGACGTCGGCGGGAAAGCACTGAACCATGAGTTCCGGCGGCACAGCCAAGCAATACGGAGGGCGAGTCCTGCCGACGCTGAACCAAGACGGCACGCGCCGCTTTCTGCGACCGAAGCTCTCGCGCGGCAAGCATTGGCGCCGCCGTGCCGTGGTGGCCTACGTGCTGATCGCGCTATTCACGCTGATCCCGTACCTTCGCGTTGACGGCAAGCCGGCGATGTTGTTCGACATACTGCACCGGCGCTTCACGATTCTGGGCACCACGTTCCTGCCGACCGACACGATGCTCTTGATGTTGTTCTTGGTAGGGACGTTTGTCGGAATATTCCTGCTGACCGCGCTCTTCGGGCGTGTCTGGTGCGGCTGGGGTTGTCCGCAAACGATCTACATGGAGTACGTCTATCGTCCGATCGAGCGCTTCATCGAGGGTGGTATTGCGCGACAGACCAAGCTTGATCGCGACGGCCCCAATGCGCGTCGCGTGCTGCGCTACGGTGTGTTTGTGCTGCTCTCGATGTTCTTGGCGCACACGTTCTTGGCCTACTTCGTAGGGATCGACCAGCTCGCCACTTGGATTCTGGGCTCGCCCTTCACGCACCCGGTGGCTTTCTTGGTAATGGCGGTGGTGTCGATCCTGATGTTCTTGGACTTCTCATACTTTCGAGAGCAGGTGTGCTCGGTGGCGTGCCCTTATGGCCGGTTGCAATCCGTGCTCCTGGACCGGCGTTCACTGATCGTCGGATATGACGTCCAACGTGGCGAGCCACGCGCCAGACTCTCGAGTCGGCGTGAACTCACGGCGAGCCCGGCAGGCGACTGCATCGAGTGCGATGCCTGCGTGATCACCTGCCCGACCGGCATCGACATTCGCGACGGCCTGCAGATGGAGTGCATCCACTGCACTCAGTGCATCGATGCATGCGACGCGGTGATGACAAAGATCGGAAAGCCAACCGGCTTGGTTCGCTACACCTCACGCGATGAGTTGGAAGGCAAGCCTCGTCGCTTACTGCGCGTGCGGACGGTGCTGTATCCGCTGCTGATGCTGGCGGTCTGGGGCGGATTGGCGTTTGCACTGATCGGGCGCAGCTCGGCCCAGGTCTGGTTGCTGCGTGCGCCGGGTGTTCCCTACTCGCAGCCCGAGGCAGGGATGGTGAGCAATTTGGTGCAGATCAAGATCCAGAACCAAAGCGAAGCGCCCGGACGTTTCTCGATCTCGATACCAAGCGCCACCGACATTCGGCTCGATGCTCCCGAGAATCCGATGACCATCGCCGCCGGCAAGCAAGGAATTGCGCCAATCGTCTTGACCGCGGCACAGTCGACCTTCCGTGCTGGTCGGCGCTCCGTGCTCGTTACGATCACCGATGGTGCGAGCTTCACGCAGCACCTCAAGTACGAGATGCTGGGGCCCGAGCGCGACGCTGGCGTCGATGACACTCGGAGTGACCATCGTGCCGATGAAAAGCCGAACGATCAGTCTGAAGAGCAGCAACATGAAGCGCACTAAGCCGAGCTGGCTCTGGCCGGTGCTGATCGTGGGACTGTTGGTCGCAGGTGCCGGCGCGAATGTGGCTTTCATGCTGGTTGCCGTGAGCGATCCGTCCTCGGCCGCGGAGCCGGACTACTACAGCAAAGCGTTGCATTGGGACGCTGCTCGGTTGCAGGAACAGCGCAGCCAGGAGTTGGGCTGGAACATCTCGCTCAGCACACAGAGCAGCGGACCTGTTGGCGGAGAGATCGTGGCCGTGTTGCGCGACAGCAACGGCAAGCCGCTCGTCGATGCACGCGTCGAACTCGAGGCGTTCCACAACGCGCGCTCAGGAAACCGACTGAACCTGACACTCGCACCGGCAACGACCGCCGGTGAGTACCGCGTGGCCGTCCCGCGCCTCAAACCCGGTCTGTGGGAATTCCGCGTAAGAGTGCAACGGGGCGAGGAGGTGTACACCCACACGCTGCAGCAGGACGTGGGGATCTGATGATCAACTCCCTGTTCGTCAGCGTATTCACCGCCAGCCTGGTCGGGAGCGTTCACTGCGCCGGTATGTGTGGCGGGTTGGTTCCGCTCTACGCCGGCATCGATCCTCATCAGTCAAGGTCGCTGCGACATGTCGCCTACAGTGTTGGGCGGCTCTTGGCGTATGCAACGTTGGGAGTGATCGCCGGCTCGCTGGGCGCGTTGATCGAGATCGCCGGGAATTTGGCCGGATGGCAACGCGCGGCGTCATGGATCGCCGGGGTGCTGATCGTGCTCTGGGGTGCCTACACGCTTTTCACGTCGATGAACTGGATGCATGCGCGCATCGGCGTTCCTGGCGCGCTGCGCCGCGCGCTGAACCGCGGAATGTCGATCGTGAGCCGAATCGCACCATTGCCGCGCGCGTTGGTCGTTGGGCTCTTGTCGGCATTGTTGCCTTGTGGCTGGCTGTGGGCGTTTGTCGTCGTGGCGGCCGGGACATCCAGCGCGTGGCGCGGCGCACTCTGCATGGCGGTGTTCTGGGTTGGCACTCTTCCCATGATGCTGAGCGTTGGAGTGCTCGTCGGTGCGATGGCTGGGCCGCTGCGGCGCAAATTGCCGGTGGCTACCGCGCTTCTGATGATTGCGATCGGCCTGATGACAGTGGTTCGTCGCGCCCCGATGCCGATGGAACTGCCCGGCACAGAGGCCGGAGTTCCGACATCACCGAGTTGTCATGGCCACCGCTGAGCTGCACTCGACGTCAACCGAGTGCGCACACTGCGGGCTCGATCTGCCGCGTCAACCACTCTGCGATGCTGCCGGCAACCAGTTCTGTTGCGCCGGCTGCGAAGCCGT
Organism: uncultured Acidobacteriota bacterium; assembly: GCA_964484415.1. GTDB lineage: Bacteria > Acidobacteriota > Polarisedimenticolia > J045 > J045 > JANNUT01. The sequence continues at coordinate 5,206 of CAZAHQ010000297.1, forward strand.
CTTCGGCGTCATTCACGAACTCGGCCTCGAGCGCTACTACACGCTCCGTGCCGACCAGAACAAGCGAGCCTCGCGTGGAAGGCTGAACGACAAGAGCTACGCCGAGTTGGACGACGCTGGATATCAGGCCCGCTCGGTATCAACTCT
>CAZAHQ010000298.1:0-5351 GCA_964484415.1 uncultured Acidobacteriota bacterium
CTCGAACAGCACCCAGCCGATATGCGCCCACCAAAAGCCGCCCTGCCTCGGACTATGAATGTCGGCCGGTTCGTCGCTGTGAGCGTGATGACGGCGATGGTAGCTAGCCCACCACAGCGGTCCCATCTGCGCCGCCATGGCGCCCATGTAGGCCAGCACGAACTGAAACGCGCGTGAGGTGCGAAATGTGCGGTGCGCAAAGTAGCGGTGATAGCCGGCACTCACGCCGAAGATTTGAATCCAGTACGCGCACCACGCGGCGATTGCCGCCGGCCAACTGACACCCACGAACAGCACGCCCAGAACAGCACCGTGGATCAAGAACAACCCGATGCTGTTGGCGAGGTTGATCCGCTTCCAATTCCAAACGCGGGAAGGCTCGGGTGTGGAGCCGAGTTCTGCTGCAGCCGCCATCTGCGCTTACGCCTCGCCCCGAATGGCGACCGCTCGATCGCCCGGCCGCACCATAACCAACTGCAAGTCGCCGAACGTGCCGGCCGAAAAACCAGCCTCGCAGTAGGACAAGTAGTAACGCCATAGCCGGCGGAAGCGTTCGTCGTAACCGCGGCGCTCGGCCTCGCTTGACTGCGCCTCGAAGCGCCGACGCCAATGCTGTAGCGTCGTCGCGTAGTGCGGGCCGATGTTGTCGAGCGACTCGATCACAAAGCGCGAGTCGCGCGTCATCGCGTTGCACAAGGCGGTGAGCGATGGCGCCAATCCGCCGGGGAAGATGTGCTTTTGGATCCAATCGCAACCGCGCCGGTAGATCTCGTAGCGTTGGTCGGGGACCGTGATGACCTGAACTACCAAGCGGCCGCCGGGCGCCAGCAGTCGATCGCAGCGTTGGAAGAAAGTACCGAGAAACTCGTGCCCGACAGCCTCGAGCATTTCTACGGAAACAATGCGGTCGAAGCGCCCCTCGAGCGCGCGGTAGTCGCACAGTTGAAAGTCGACGAGGTGAGCCACGCCCGCAGCAGCGGCCCGCTCGCGCGCGAGCGCCAGTTGATTCGCGGAAAGCGTGATTCCGGTGACGCGGCAGCCGAATCGTTGCGCTGCTTCGATTGCGAGGCTGCCCCAGCCACAGCCAATTTCCAACAGGTGTTGCCCTGGTTGGATCTGCGCCAGCGACAGCAGTCGCTCGATCTTTCGTCGCTGCGCGACTTCCAGCGACTCATTGGGCGTGTCGAAGATCGCGGAGGAATAGCACCAGCTTTCGTCAAGAAACAACTCGAAGAGCGAGTTTCCCAAATCGTAGTGAGCCGCGATGTTGTCCTTGCTGCGAGCCGGTTTGTTGCGGCGCGACCAATGCAGCGCGCGGTTGACGATTCGTTGCGGCCACGAGGGGTTGGCTTCGGCGGCGTCGAACAGCTCGATGTTGCGATGAAACAGCTCGATCAACCCGACGAGGTCATCGCTGTCCCACAGCCCGTCCACATACGCTTCGCCCAACGCGACGTCGCCGCCGCGAACGATGCGCGCAAACACCGACCACTCGTGAACGTGTAGCGAAGCAGCGGCGTCCGAGCGATCGTCGCCGAAGCGCGCGACGTGACCGTCCGGGAGCGAGAGTTCGAGTCGCCCAACCTGCACCCGCTTCAAGAACGCCGTGATTCGATTGAGACAAAATCGTTCCCAAACGGTCGGAGCGGCGCGAGCCACAGCCCGCGTCGAGATTGCCGGTTCCATCAAGCCCCTCACCCCGCTCCCAAACCATCCAAAACCCGCGGCATCTTAGCTGAATTCGGGGACGGCATACCAATTACCGGCACGAGATGACCGCAGACTAACCATGGGGATGGCGTCCTTTAGGTAGACCGTCCCCGGATTGCGTCCCCGGATTGGGGGTGGGGTTAGAGGCCGACGATGGCGTCGGGTGTGATACGGCCGAGCCACTTTGCGTGGAGGCGGGCGACATTTCCCTTGGCGCAGCGCCAACGCTCGGGGCCGCTTTGCGACTCGTGGTGGATCACGACGCTGCGTGGCTCATACACGATCGAGAAACCACGCTGCGCGAGAGCGAAGCAAAGGTCGATGTCCTCGTAGCCGTTCCAGTACGACTCATCGAAGCCGCCGCACAACCAGAACGCGTCGCGTCGCACCAGCATGCAGGCGGCGGTGACCGCCTTGTACGAGCGGCGCGCGTTCGCATCCGGGTGAGTTTCGGGCAGCCTGGCGAAGATGTGCAGCGCCAGCAGCGGATCACCCAGTTTCCGATGGTCGACGACAATCACGCCCGCATGCTGGATGGTGCGATCGGCGAACAACAGCTTCGATCCGACGGCGCCGACCCGCGGCTCGGTGTCGAGCACCTCGATCAACGGCTCGATCCAGTTCGGCTCAACCTCGGTATCGTTGTTGAGAAACAACACGTACTGTCCGCGAGCAGCGCGCGCTCCCTGATTGCAGGCAGCGGCGAAGCCACGATTCTCCAGGTTTATCACCGAGTGAAGCGCACACTCCTGTTGCTGCGCCAAGAGCCATTCGCGTGTCCCGTCGCTCGAAGCATTGTCGACCACCACCAGCTCGTACGAATCGGCCGGTGTGTTTCGCACAACGGCGCTCATGCAGTTGCGCGTCAGTTCCAACCGGTTGAACACCGGCACCACGATCGACACCCGTGGCCGCATGGTCATTGACAGGACCGTGTCATGCGCTCACCACTAACCGTTCGCGCGCTGCCCGCAGCGCCTGCGCCTTGCCGCGATAGTCGACCGCCATCTGTCGCTGCGTTTCCGCCATGTCATCGTGGGCCTGCTCGAGTGCATCCAACAGCATCAGTGCTGCCTCGGGCTCGTTGGATGCCAACGCGGCGAGCGCGCCGTACAGATAGTCGGTCGGTTGCGTCGGCCCGATGCGAGCGGTCTGCGCGTAGGCTTGCAGCGACTGCGGCGCATGCCCCAGCTTGAGCAAGCAGAAGCCAAGACCGCGCCATCCGCCCGCCCGCTCCGGTCGGAGGTTGGTAGCGCGCAGGAACGTTGCGCAGGCCTTGTCGAACTCTCCTCGCTTGAGCCGCTGCTCACCAATCATCACCATCAGTTCCCAACGACCGTCGGTCCGCAGCTTGGAGAGCGTGACCTGTTGGGATGGATCGCCAGGGAAGGCCAATGGCTTGCGTAGAATGCGCAGACGATTGAGGTAGTACGCAATCGGGTCGCGATCGATCAGGCGGGTGAGATGTGCGTGCCCTTCTTGCGTTGCATCGCTGCGCAGCGTCCGCTCCGCCGTGACGCGACTCACGTAGTAGGGCGGCGTGAGTGCCGCGATACGCCGCCACAGGTCCCAGTCGATCAGGACCTTCAGTCGCTCGTCATACCCACCCGCCTCGAAAAACAGCGACGTGCGATGCGCAACGGTGATCCCCTGAATCTGGTTGTAGAAGAACAGATCCTGCGGCGTGGTGTGCCGGTCGTAGACCAGGTGACGACGCTGCTGCCGCCAACTGCCGTCAAGCTGCTTCTCGAGCTGAACGTCGAGTGCGGTTGCGTAGGCGAACTGCACGGAGGGCATCTGCTGCAGCGGGAGCATGAGCCGTTCGAGATGGTCGGGACGCCAGATGTCGTCGTCGTCTTGATGCGCCAAGAAAGGACCGGTCGCCGCTCGCGCTGCGACGTTCAACGCATGCCCTTTGCCATGGTTGCTCGGCAGCTCCAGCAAGCGAATCCGGCGGTCATCCTGTGCAGCCACGATGTCAGCGACCGAGGCGCCACCATCGTTGACCAGAATCAACTCCCAACGACTGTACGACTGAGACCGCATCGTGCGCAGCGCATCGGGGAGGAACTCGCGGCGGTCCTTGGTGGCCATGATTGCCGAGACCAACGGCGCCTCATCGCGAACCACTACCGGAAACGATTGCTTCCTGGTTAGCAGCGGCGTGGCGATTCGAACGATCTCGCGGACACGCGCGTCGAACGTAAAGTCGTTCAGCACGCGGTCGCGCAGTGCACCGGCGCGCTCAGTCTCGCGAACGCGGTTGCTCAACAGCGACTCGACCAGCTCGCGCAGCTCGCCCGGTGTGCGGTAACGATGGACGGGCAGGGTAGCGTCGAGTCCTACGACATCGTCCGACACAACGATCGAGCCGCAGGCTGCTGCATCGAACGTTCGGTTGTTGACGAAGCCATAGTCACGCATTTCACCCTGATGATCGTTCAGCACGATCCAAGCACTGGAGTAGAGCTGCGGCAGTTGGTGGTTGGGCACGAACTTCCCCTGCCATACGCCCTCGGGGAGCAGGCCTTGCCAGTTGGCGCCCCAGACCCCCAGCCTGTATCGCGTCGGCAACAGATCGGCAACGATCTTGCGCATGCTGTCGCGGTCGCATCCGCCGTTGTTGCCCACGAACACCAGATCCCAACACTTACCCAGCTCGGGATACGGTCGAAACTGCTGCGCGTCGGTGGCCTGGAGAAACTCGTAGATCGGTACCGTCAAGCGCTGACGCAGCGTGGCCGCATGCGCTGTCGATGCGACCAGCAAGCCGTCGTACCCCGCGAGTTCCTCGTCGGTGTGCATCGACGGGTGGTTGATCATCCACATCAGATTGACGTTCCATGGCTTCGGAACGTAACGGCTGAGCCCCTTGAGGTGAACGACGACGTCGATGTCGCGATCGTCGCGGCCCCACTCGTTGAGGTAATGAATCTCGCAATGATGACCCTGTTGCGCGATCGACTTGGCCAGCGCTTCGGCAAAGAAGCTGTCGCCCCAGTTCTGGACCTGGCGGTTGGGTACACCGATCTTGATTGCGAAGCGAAGCACGCGCTCGGGCCGCCCTCGATCGGCTTCGCGTGTTTGATAGAGAAAATCATCCTGAATCAACTGAGTGCGACGGCGGTCGAATAGCCGCTCGATGTTTCTGTCGCGATGATTGAGCCTCCCTTCGGTTTGACCTTCGTGATGGGTCGTCACCGAGTCGGGGCGATAGATGCAGCGTAATCCTGCGTCGGCATAGCGAAGGCACAGGTCGATGTCCTCGGTGCCGTTGATATAGGCCTCGTCGAACATACCCAGGCGAAGAAACTGCGTGCGACGCACGGCAAGGCAGGCGCCGGTTACAACTGGAAACGCACGCCGCTCCATGACCAAAGGGTCGCCGGCCGGCTTGCCGAGATGAACGTGATACGGGATCGAGTTGCGGCCGATGGCAACGCCCGCGTGTTGGATCGAGCCGTCAGGAAACAGAAGCCGCGCGCCGGCGCAACCGGTGTTGGCGTGTTGTTTCAGCTCGTCGACCAAGGGCGCGAGCCACCCGCTGTGCACTTCGGTGTCGTTGTTGAGAAATACCACCACGTCGCCGCGGGCGATCAGCGCTCCTTGGTTGCTGGCCTTGGCAAAACCAAGATTGCTGT
>CAZAHQ010000299.1:0-5349 GCA_964484415.1 uncultured Acidobacteriota bacterium
ACTCCTGCTCGGTCTCGCGTCGTCCGGAACGGTCCGAATGGCTCACCGCGACTCCGCAGGCCCCGTCACCTCGATTGTGCCGACCGCGTTTCCGGTTACCACCAACCTGGCGAATCAGCTTGCCGCGAGCATCACCGGAAGGTCGTCGCTCACCAGGGGCCGGGCCGAAGCGCACAAGTTTGGAACTCACGAGATCGAGCTCACTGGAAATGGCAGCGTCTCGAACCCGTTCGACACCGTGGCGTTCGTCACGTTCACCCCACCATCGGGAGGGGCGCATGCCAAGACGGTCGAGGCCTTCTATGACGGCGGTGACACCTGGCGTGCGCGCGTCTACGTGAATGAGGTCGGGCAGTGGTCCTGGCGGTCTCAGAGCGATACCGACACAGGACTCGACAACAAGAGCGGTCGATTCACTGCCACAAAATCATCGCTTCGCGGCCTCTTGAAGTTGAATCCAGCGAACCCTCGTCAATGGATGACCGACAACGGCCGCTGGTTCGCCAACGTAAGCGATACGGGTTACCGGCTGTTCCACGGAGTCGACGCGCCACTCTGGCAACCGTTCATCCGCGATTCAGCGGACCGTGGCATCACCAGTATGCGAACGGCGAGCTTGGGTGGTTGGGGCGGTACTCCTGATATTTCCGACTACGCCGATCACTGGGTTTGGAACGATCCGTGGGCCGGTGGCGCCAATCCCGACTACACACGCTTCGAACTCTCCAAGTTTCAGACAACCGACGAACGCCTGATCTGGAGTTTCGACAACTACCCCGACCTGTACTTCCAACTGGTCCTTTTCAGCCTCAAAGACTACGGCACCGACAACACGGGCACCGAGTGGTTCGAGATCCCCAAGGCGGCGCGCGAGCGCACCATGCGATACATGATCGCGCGCTGGTCGGCGTTTCCGAATCTGTTCTGGCTGATCGTCAACGACATGCACAGCAACGACGGGTTCCCCAACAATCGAGCGTTTGCGCGTGACGTCGGCCAGTACTTTGCCGACCACGAACCGTGGCGCCACCTGATCTCCAGTGGGCCCAATCGTGGTGTTGGATTCCCGTTCGCCGGCGCGGAGGATCGTTCCTGGTGTAGCTACATCTACATCGAGGATGCCGATGCTGTCGGTGCGAACCAGATTCAAGACTACGGGTTCGATTCGGTGCCGCTGCATGTGTTCATGGGTGAGGACTACTACGAGCAGGATCACAGTCACTATGTCGACCCAAGTTTCTTCTTCCGGTGGCTGCAGTGGTCATGGTTGATCGAAGGCGGCTCCGCCAACTACTGTGGCCGCTGGGGTGTGATTCATCCCTACACACAGACGAGCCGGACGGACCTGGACTGGTTTGGCATCGAAGGGATGGAATACACCGGAGAGCAACTCGTCGGTTTGGACTCGATGCGGTTCGTCGCGCGCTATTTCACCGACCGGAAGCTCGACCTCGGGAGATTCGTCCCCGACGATTCGCTCGTCACCGACCTTGATGGGCGCACCGGACGACTGCGCCCCCTGGCAACACGGCGCGACTTCAAGGAACTCATCGCCTACCACCCCAACGCAATCGCGAGTAGCTACGCTTCCGCCATCGACTCCGCGCGCACAGCACGCATGCGCGTCGATCTCACCAATTTTCGTGGCCTCTACAAGGCCACTTGGTACAGGCCCGTCGATGGGGTCTCGAAGCCGGGAGGCACGGTGAAGGGTGGCGCGCCGCGCGATCTCATGGCCCCGTGGATCGGTTCCGACGTTGTGCTTCGATTGGTGAAGCGGTCCTAGCCGCGCAGCCGTTGTAGATCGTTCAACGCGAGCTCGCCGCGAATCGTTGCAGACCCAAAAACTCGATTGGCCAGCCGGTACGACCCGTCAACGACAAGTCAGCCAACACCTCACCGACGACGCTCGCGAACTTGAAACCGTGGCCACTGAACCCAGCGGCGAGCGTGACGCGTGGCGGTAGCCACTTGGGGGAGCGATTGCCTGAGTCGATGATGAAATGTCGGTCAGGAGACAACTCGTAGAGGCAAACCCGCAACGCGAGTAGCTGGCTGTCGGTTTGAAACGTGCGGCGCGAGATCACGTCGCAGATCTCATCGCGATCGGACTTCGCTACGCTGCGATCGACTCGCGCCGGGTCGACCTCGATCCCCGGTCGATGGCGTGCGATCTTCGCGCCGGGGTGGCCCGGCAAGAGCGGTATGCCGTAGTCGAGAGTTCCGTCATCGTTCTGAACGGCCCAACAAGGCAACTGCGGTGGCGAGAATAACGCGGGGTCGGAAGGCCAGAACCAACCCATGACCTGGCGCGTAACGCGTAGTGCGATTCCTCGCGGCTTCAGCCAGCGATGACTCCACGCGCCTCCGCACAGGATCAGTTGATCGCCATGGTACTCACCATCTGCGGTGCGAACGGTGACTCGTCCCTCATCCGCCGTCCAATCGATCACAGGTTCTCGAGCCAGCAAGCGAGCGCCCGCCTGCAACGCGAGTTCGGCCTGAGCGGCGACGATCTCCTCGCACAGCAACGCTCCCGCCTGTGGCTCGAAGAGTCCGATCCAGCCCGGCGGTACGCGCAAGGCAGGGAACCGCGAGGCTAACTCGCGGGCATCGAAAAGCGTGTGCGGCAAGTGGTGTTGTTGCGCCGATTGCAGTGCGTCGTTGGCGATTCCAGCTTGTGAGGGCCCAATGTAGACGCCACCGACCTGATGCAAGAGTGTGCGCGAGGACTGCCGTTCGAGTTCACGCCAAGACTCCAGAGCGCGCAACAACAGAGGCACGTAGTCAGGGTGCTCGTGGTAGGCCAGACGAATCATGCGGGTATGCCCATGCGAGGATCCGAACGCGTGCGGGATGTCGAACTGCTCCAGACCAAGGACGCGCGCGCCTCGATGCGCTAGTTGCCACGCAGCGGCGGAGCCCATCGCGCCGAGACCAACCACAATTGCGTCGTAGCGTTGCGGTGCGCTGGTCACGATCGTGACCGCTGCATCGGCCGAATACCGGGCTGCTCTGTCCTGGTGGGGAAAGGTAGATAGCCGTTGACGGCGTCAGGCCTGCCAAGGCGCCGCACAGAACTAAGCTGTCGAGCCATCGTGAACGGCTTGTTGGCAGTAGTCGACGTACAGGCGCTCGAATACATGGCGCCAACCCTCTTGATAGCCTTGGCGCGTCTCCTCGGCCTGGCTTCCAAGCACTTCCCAGTTGCGATGTTCGAGTTCGACGCGTGTGCCGCGTGCTGAAGGGACGAAGCGGACCTCGATCTCTTGGGCCGTGTCGGCCGGCCGGCCGGGATGCCACGTCATCACGAAACGCTGCGGCGGCTCCCAAACCAGCACCGTGCCCCAGATCGATCGCTGGCCGTCATCGCGACGCTCCCACACGTGGCCGCCAACATGGTTCTCGAACCCGCATGCAACGGCGCGCGCTTGGCCAATCGAGAACTGCGACAGCGGCCACCACCGCGCCAAGTGTCCGGTAAACAACTCGAACGCTTTCGAGGGTGTGAGTGCCACCTCGATTTCGAAGCGGAGTGGATCGACGTGTGGATTCATCGTGACCTCTTGCTTGTTGTGGATGAACCATGGCGGTGTTTCGGGCGCGGGTGATGTCTGGTGTCAACACTCGCCGTGGCAGCGAATGACTCGAGCACACCACCCCAGAAGCCTTCCAGGTAGCGCTGCAGCTCGAGCAGTCCTGCGCCGTCCACGCTATAGAAGCGACGCGTGCCCTCTTGTCGCTCTTCCACCAGTTTCGCCGCCTTGAGCACTTTGAGGTGCTGAGAGACGGCCGGTCGGCTGATTGGGAGCGAGTCCGCGAGTTCGCCGACCGGGAGCGGCCCGCGCTTCAACCGCTCGAGGAGCGCGCGGCGCGTCGGATCGGCGAGTGCGGCGAGTACAGCGGCTTGGTAGGTCATGGCTAACCGTAAGTGTACGCTTACCATGGGATCTGGCAAGCTCGAATGCGGACAGCTATGGACACAACTTTTTACCGTCCCATGGCTCAACCCCTGGACTCTCCGTATAAAGGTCGCCGAAGAGAGAGCAGCCTGTCCCAAATGTCTTTCGATCCCTGAGGAATATCGATGCGCCTGCCGCTGTGTCTGTTGATCCTCGTTTCACTCGTGACAGTTCCCGCTCGCGCACTCGTTACGCCCGCGCCGGCCAGTCTCGATCAGAAGGTCCGACTCCCAGCCTATGTTCTCGACGAAACGATCGATTCATCCGATCCGGCCGCAACGCTCGACGCGTTGAACCGGTTCCGACAGTCGGCAGGCGGCGAATGGTGGGGTCAGCTCCATCGCGAATCGGGACGCGCGGCGCTGATCTCGGGATCCGGACTGAAACTCGCACTCACCGATCGCGTGACCGACATCGACGCCTTGGAAGCGCAGGTGCGCGGCCTGATTGCTCGGAATCCAGACCTGTTGGCCGCGGGGATCGGCGACCTCGTGCGCTCGGCGCAGCGCTCAGGGATCTTGGAAGACGGAAGACTTGCCTACATCGATTTCGATTGGCAGTTGTTCGGCCACCGAGTGTTGGGCGCGCGCGTTTTCGCTCGCATCAATAGCGGCAACCTGATCCAGCTTGGAACGCGTCTGCTCGGGGGAAAGGCCGACGGGCCGGTCCCGGGATTGAGCGTCGATCAAGCGATGCAGCGCGTCGTCGAGTACGTCGGCGGTTCGAGCGAGACGGATCGAGGGTTCGGCGAACCAGACCTGTTCTATCTTCCGCTTCCCGACCGGAGCGGTTTGCGGTATCACCTCGTGTACGAACTTCGATTCGAGCGCGGCGGCGACCAATCGACCTGGACCGCGCGAGTCGACGCTCATGACGGTGAGGTGCTCGAGTTCTTCGATGCCAACCAGTATGGCCAGGTGACAGGCGGCATCTACCCGCGCACGGTTGTCGACCCTGAAACGGTCGTACCGTTTCCGCTGGTGCAAGTCGATCCGATCGGTGTCACCAACAGCGATGGTCGGTTCAGCTTTGGCGGTCAAACCGTAAGCACCGGGCTCGATGGCCGGTACTTCAGCACCAACTGCACCACGTGCAGCACTCCAGCACAGGCTCAAGCCGCCACCAATCTCGGCCTTGGCTGGTTGCGCATGGGTGTCGGTGGATCTGACGCCACCGGCAACGGCAACTCAACGAAGGCCGAGCGCAACGCGTTTTACCATCTCAACCTCGTGCGGTTGCTCACCAAGCGCTGGCTCAACATCGCATGGCTCGACACCACCATCACTGCCAATGTCAACATTGCCGACGTCTGCAACGCGTTCTGGGATGGCACCGCCAACTTCTATCGCTCCGGTGGCGGCTGCAACAACACGGGTGAGATCGCCGA
>CAZAHQ010000300.1:0-5336 GCA_964484415.1 uncultured Acidobacteriota bacterium
TGCCGAAATCGAACAGGCCCAATCCGATTCCGAGGAAGAACTCGCCCTGGAGACTCGTGCGGGAGCAGAGGGAGATGATCTGCTCTCGCGTCCCAGGCTGTTGTCGCGACTGATCGATCAGGCTATCCGGCACACGCGACAGAGCGGCAGCAGCGGGCCGAGCCTGGGTGAACGGCGCGTGCTGCACACCTTCGCGCGCAACCTCGCACTGTTGGAAGGGCGGCTTTGCCCCGACCTGTTCGAGCTGACCGTGGCCGCGCGCGGTGCGGTTGACGATCGGTTCGCTCGCGACTTGTTGCGAGTGGCTGGGCACTGGCCGTGGCAAGGGCAACCGGCAGGAGCGGTGCGCTTGACCGCGCAGGACTTGGGTCGAGGCACACGTTTGATCACGCTTCGTCCTCGCATCGATCGGATCGGACGTCGCCCGCAGTTGAGACAGCTCCTGCGTTCCGCCGAGGAACGACTGGCAGGCGCATCGACGATCTGCTCGCACGAGCCGGAGGATCTGATCGTCGAAGCGCTCGGTCGTGAGTTGCGGGAGCGTGGACGCCGTCGCGCCGCGCGCGCGGGGGAGCGCATCGTGCCGTTCACCGCGAGTCTGTTGGATGGCCTCGATCCACGCGAGACACTGCGCCGCATGCTGACCGATGGTCGACCTTGGGTGCGCGAAGAGACGCGCGCGCGCTCACAGGCAGGTGCCGTGGTGGTGATCTTCGACGAAGACGATCAGACGCCCGAGCATTTTCCATATCGGCAGGTCTGGCATGGAGAGCATGAGAACGAGTCCGATTTGGCCTTCTATTCCACCGCTCCCGATGACGGTGCGGTTGCGCCCGGGATTCGCCGCGCTGACTACGGCGGTTTGCTCATGACCTGGCCGCCTCGCCGCCTGGGCGACGTCTGGTCCGATCCTGACTATGCAGATTGGGCACGCAACAAACCGGAGCGTCTGTTGGTCGCGGCGTTGGACTACGCCCGCGAACCGTTGGTGGTGGTTGCGGCTCGATCGAATCCCCGTGCCGAACTCCACGAGCTGGCCCGCCGCATCGGCAAACGAATCGTCCACCTGCCGCTGGGAACGATCGCCGGCGAGCAGCTGCGACGAATCCGTACATTTCATATCTTGGCGGGGCGTGAGTTGCGCCCCATGGCCAGACGCGTGATCGATCCGATTCGATGAGCGAGCGCACCGACACGACCGCAACGCGAGAGCTCAGCATTCTGCAAATGTCGGCTCCGCTGGTGGTCTCGTTCTGGATGCGCTCCTTGTTCACCTTCGTCGATACGATCTTCGCCGCTACCTTGGGTGATGCGTCGGTTGCGGCGATCGGGCTGTCGCTGCCGTTCGAGTTTGGAATGATCGCGATCTGGGTTGGACTCTCGACCGGACTCACCTCGAATTTGGCGCGCGCGATCGGCGCGCAGCAGAACGCCAAGGTGCGACAGCATCTGGGTGTGAGCTGGCGACTGGTGTGGGCCATGGTTCCGGTGTTCTTCTTGGCCGGGTTGTGGATCTGGTTCTTCGGATCCGCGCTCGCGCCCGATGCCGTCACGGGCCGGCAGTTCGCGATCTACGGATCGGTGCTCGTCGGGGGTTCCGCGTTCACCATGTTTTGGTCGGTGATCCCCGATTCGATCGTGAAGGCGCATCACGACACGCGGGCCACGATGTGGGCTGGAATCTGGTCCAACGTGATCAACGTCGCGCTCAACACGCTGTTCACCTTCGTCTTTCACTGGGGAGTGTTCGGCATCGCGTTGTCGACGGTGATCGGCCGATTCGGAGGCCTGATCTACGCGCTCGGAAAAGCGCGTGCTCACGAGGCGCGACGCCTCGCCGAGAATCGCGAGGGTCAGCCGGGGGTCGATCCGTCTCCGTATCGGTCGACGCTTCACCTGGCCGTCCCGGCGGCGCTTGCGTTCTGTCTGATGGGTGCAGAAACCGCTCTGGTCAACATGCTCTTGGCCTCGAGACCAGGTGGGACCGAAGCCGTTGCCGCGTACGCCATCTACTTCCGCATCTATCAATTCGTGTTGATGCCGGCGATCGCGGTGGCGGTCGCTATGTTGCCGTTTGCCGCGCGACGCTTTGGTGCCGGCGACATGCCAGGTATTGCACGCGGCCTGCGTCAAGCTCATGGAGCCTGCGCGCTTTACCTGCTGGGGCTGACGCCGGTCCTCTTCTTCTTCGCGCTGCCGATTGCGCAGGCGTTGACCGAATCGGCGCTGGCGCAACAGTTGGCCACGACCGCGATACGTGCGATCCCACTGATGGCGCTCGTATCACTGCCGGTGGTGTTGGTGCGGCCGGCATTCGAGGGCCTCGGGCAGGGGAGGCCTGGGCTGATTCTGGCCCTGCTGCGACACCTCTTCTTGTTGCTGCCGTGCGCTGCGGCTGCGATTTGGGCGGCAGAACGATGGCATCTTCCGTCGCTCTTCGGATTGCTCGGCGGGCTCGCGGTTTCGGCCGCGATGACATCGTCGATCGCGCTTTTCTGGGCTCGGCGCCGTTTGAGAACTGCCTGAGTCGCGCCACGAAACGACGCTGCTGCAAAAGCACGAAACCCCAGCGCTCAGGCTGGGGTTTCGCATTCAATACCGTTTTGTCGGTCAACCATCAGTCGGTCGGGGCTCTCTCACCGGCGAGCGCGAAGCGCATCGCGAATCGTCCGGTGGCTTGGCGCGCAGGAATCGAGGTAACGCCTTTGATCACGGTTTCGATTCGGATCCGCGCCAACTCGGGACGGAACAGTCCGGCGCTGCGCTCGATCTCGACGTCTGTGGTCGCGCCTTCGGACAGCGTGCCGAGCAGCGAGGTGGTTGCGGCATTGGCCAGCGCGGCAACGACCGTGTCGTCCCAGTTGATGTCGAAGACACGGCGCGGCGTCACGGTGTATGTGCACGGCAGGCAAACCTGACCACCACAAAGTCCGTCGCCCACGGACGGTAGCGGGGCGATGGCGCTGCTCAGCGCGAGCACGCAGGTGCCATCTTCGTTGAACGTCATGCTGCCAGTGGCGCGGATGCGCTCACCGTGAACATTCCGGACCGCAGTACCGAACGCGCCGGTCAGGTTCCAAGTTCCGATCAAGTCGGTGTTCTCAACGGCGAAGGCGCCGCTGCTCAAAGTTCCAAGCGCAACAACGGCAAGGCTGCATCGAAGTATCGATTTCATAGTGGCTCTCCTTGGTCGATTCCGAACGTAGTGCCGGTCCCCGGGCCGGGCAACGAGCGGGCTGCCGGCATCAGATAGGACGGCCGACTCGCCCGAGGGTTGACCCTCAACAGCTAGGGCTCCGATTCCTCGTCGGGCCCGGCGATCGGGTCGGTCGGCGTGCAACCGACCACACGCGGAGATCCGGACAATTTGGCTTCTCCCACCAGGATCGGGCCGCCGAACTTCGAATTCAGCAGCGCCAATTCACCTGCAACGCTCGTGGTGCCGAGGTCGGCCCCTTCGTCAACCGTCGAGCCGGCGATCTTCAGGTTGCCGCCGACAGCGACCTCGCCCAGGTAGATCTGCCCCGCGACCTTGCAGTCGTTGAACGTCAGCGCTCCGGCCACGGAGCCCTCAGCGAGTGCTAGGTCGAGTCCCGAACTGCAGCCGTCGAGTGTGACCCCTTTCTTGAACTCGCCCGCCAGCGAAACGTCGTCGCGCACCGCGACGGCGTTCCATGCTGCCTCGCCGCCGACCACCAACTCCAGCGTATCGAAGCTGCCGCGCATTCCGACATGCTCGAACTTCAGTTCGCCCGAGATCTCCACATCGTGCATCGATGTCTCCCCGATCACGCTCGCGGAGGAGAGCGCCACCGCCGTGGTCTTGGCCGGCGACAAATCAAGATCGCTTCCGATCAGCGCACCCTTGATCGAGACAGGGCCTCCCAGGCGTGCGCCGGCGAGGTCGAGTTTGCCAAGCACGCGCAGGTCGGTGGCGTCGATTCCTTCCCGCATCTCGGTGTCATCCAGCAGCAGATCGCCGGTGACGAGCAGGTGCTCGGCAAAAAAACCGTTGCCGAACTTCGTGCCGGACAGTCGCAGAGAGCCGGTGATCTGCACATCCTCCAAGCGCACACCGGCATCGATCAGACTGCGATCGATCAGCAGATCTCCGATGACCACCACGCCGCGCAGCTCGATCGCACCCGCGAGGCGTGTGCAGCTCAGCGTCACCGGGCCGGGGACGACGCACGGCGTATCCGCCGGCAGGTCCGGGCAGAGCAACTGCCGGTCGAGACTTGCAAGGATGGTCGCATCCTTGCCCGCTGAAACCGGCCGCTCTTCGGAAACGGCACGACGCAGGTCCTCGATGCCGACGGAGCCGCCACGCCCTGGCTGACACACCGGCTCCGCCGAGCGCTGCACGGCAGCGCCGGGTGGCACGACAGCTTTGGGCGCCGCTGCTTCGACGCTCCCAGAGACGATCGCAATCAGCAGCGCACACGCGAATCGATAGGTCATCGTGTTTCCTCGAACACCGGAAAGACCTCTGTCGGCAAAGCTTTGACGCGCTCGATTGCGGCCCGAATGCGGCCATCGAAATGACCGTACTTGTCGATCAACCGACCTGCGGCTTCGTAGTCACCGGCAGCTTGAATGTCGAGGATCGTGGCCGCCAGTGATCGCGCTGCTTCGGGCCACTTGTCGACATGAGCCGTCCACCGGCCCTCCTCGCTCACCGTCACGGCTTCGTGTTCGAGGTACCAGTTGAGTGCCAGCGTCGAGGCGTCTGCATGCGCTTCGCCGAGACGCACATCGCGGAAGATCCCCGCTAGCTCGGTGGTGAAGATCTGACGCTGCATGTCGTCGGTGATCAGGCCCCTCTCGCGCAGGAGTGGCAGAGTGCAAAAGCCTGCGACCGTTGCCTTGCATTCCTCCAGCGCGCCGTGGCGGTCGCGAAGCGCTTCGTTGATCGGGATATCGCGCCCGGCTTGAAGCACCGTTTTCGGACCGAGCGCGTGTGCGATCTCGTGCAGCGCCGTCCCGTGCAAATACCCTTCGGCTGTGACGTCGGCGAGTTGTGACGGATCGAGCAACTGCGAGGCAACGGGGCGAATGATGGCGTCGACCCGCGCTGCCATTGCCGTCATGAAGAACAGCTTTCTGGTGCCATGTTCCTGCTGGATCGAGGGGTCGTTGGGGAGATTGGTCGCTACGAATGTGTAGCCCGAGTGCAGCGCATCACCGCTTCGCAGCGCATCGTGCAGTGCCACCAATCGCGCCGTGATCGGTTTCTTCGGTGCAAGGCTGGCACCTGACCAGGGGAGCAGCGATTCCATTTGCGGCGCCAAGGCAGCGTACGCTTTCAAGCGTGCCGTGGCGTCGGCATCGACGAG
>CAZAHQ010000301.1:0-5333 GCA_964484415.1 uncultured Acidobacteriota bacterium
GCTCGTTGCCGGGCGCCAAGTCGAGCGCCTTGCCGAGCAGATCCGAGAGTTTCATCCCAAGGCGGTGTCGGTGGCCGATGAGGCATCCGCTCGAGAACTGCGGCGCCTATTGAGCGGATCGGTACCGGAGATTCGACTCGGCTCTCAGGGCGCGGCCGAAGTTGCCATCGGCACTGGCGCCGAGGTGGTGGTTGCTGGAATCGTCGGTGCCGCCGGACTGATCCCGACGTTGGCCGCCGTTTCCGCTGGGCTCGTGGTTGCACTTGCCAACAAGGAAGCGCTGGTGGTGGCGGGCGAACTGATGGTGAAGGCAGCTCGCGATGCGGGCGCGCCGTTGCTTCCGGTCGATAGCGAGCACAACGCACTCCATCAGTGTTTGCGGAGTGGAGAGGTGAGCGAGGTCCGCAGGCTCGTGCTCACCGCATCAGGCGGTCCGTTTCGTGGATTCTCAGCGGCACGGTTGCGAACCGTAACGAAAGAGCAGGCGCTGAATCATCCGACCTGGAGAATGGGGCCCAAGATCACCATCGATTCCGCCACACTCATGAACAAGGGACTCGAGGTGATCGAAGCCTCGTGGCTATTCCATCTGCCGCCCTCGGCGATCGATGTGGTGGTTCATCCGCAAAGCGTGGTGCACAGCCTGGTCGAGTATCGGGATGGATCCTTCATCGCACAAATGGGTACCGCAGACATGCGGCACCCGATCCAGTACGCGTTGACCTGGCCCGCGCGCTGGGACGGAACGTCGACACGCCTCGACCTTCTCACCGTGGGAACGCTCACGTTCGAAGCGCCCGATCTCGATGCCTTCCCGTGCTTGCGACTGGCGTACGCCGCGCTGCGCGAAGGGGGCGATTCGCCGGCGCGACTCAATGCGGCCAACGAGGTCGCGGTGTCACGTTTTCTCGACGGGCGGCTGCCGTTCGTCGATATCCCTCGGGTGATCGAACAGACGCTCGCCGCCGAGTCGCGGCGCCCTGTCTCCGAGTTGGCCGACCTTCTTGATGCCGATCGCCGCGCGCGTCACACCGCCGAGGCGTTGATCGACCGGGAGATTTCGACGCGATGAGTCTTGTACTGGCCGGAATCGTGGTGTTGGGGCTGCTCGTGTTCATTCACGAGTTGGGGCATTTCCTGGCCGCGAAGTACTTCAAGGTGCGAGTCGAGGTGTTCTCGCTCGGGTTCGGACCACGTTTGATCGGTTTCACGCGCGGCGAAACAGACTATCGCATTGCCCCTATTCCATTGGGTGGCTACGTGAGAATGTCCGGCGAGATGCCGGGCGACAAGGCGGTCTCAGGCGACGACCCTGGGATGCTGACCGCGAAGCCACGCTGGCAACGCTTGATCATCATGCTTGCTGGCCCAGCGATGAACGTCGCCTTGGCGATCGCGGTGTGGTGGGCGCTGTTCGTCCACGGGATCCAGGTTCCTGATCTACCCGCTGGACCGCCTCAGGTGGAGCGATTCGAAGCCGGGTCGCCGGCCGAGATCGCTGGCTTGCTGCCGGGCGATCGAATCGTGATGGTCGGAGACGCCGCGATCGGCTCTGTCGCCGACTATCAGAACGCGGTGCTCTATGCTCCGGGCAAGACGCTCCGTTACACCGTCGAGCGTGGCGGCGGGACACAAGAACTCGACGTCACCGTCGGAAAAGACACGCGATTCGGTGTGGGTTGGGACGGCGTCAGGATCCGGTGGCAGCTGCTGGTCTCACAGGTAATGGCCAATGAGCCGGCGTCTGTGGCCGGACTGCTGGCCGGCGATCGAATACTGGAGATCGATGGGCGCGTGCCGGTTGGGCTGGAGGGAGCGGTCACGGCGGTCAAGTCCAGTTCCAGTCCGCAGATAAAGTTCAAGATTCAAAGAGGCAGTGAAGAGTTGACATTGATGGTAACTCCGGCTCCTGGCGCCGACGGTAAGCCGAAGATCGGCGTTGCCTTCGGTTACCCGCTCAAGCTCGTGAAGTACCCGCCTGCGACGGCCCTGAAGGAGGCGATTTCCGAGGCTCGCCGCAACGCCACGGAGTTGTTTACCGCGATCAACAAACTTCTGCGCAGAGATCTGGGGATGGATGCCGTGTCGGGTCCGCTCGAGATCGCCCGAATCTCGCGCGATCAGATGCAGCAAGGATTCGTGCCGTTCGTACAGTTGTTGGCATTCATCAGCTTGCAGCTCGGGCTGTTCAATCTGCTGCCGATTCCTGTGCTCGATGGCGGCCACATTTTGATTCTGCTGTTTGAAGGCGCGTTGCGACGCGATCTTTCGCCGCGATTCAAAGAACGCGTGTTGCAGGTCGGCTTCGTGCTGCTTCTAACTTTCGCGGCGACGATCATCTTTCTCGATGCGAAGAAGTTCTACGTTGCCAGCAATCCGGAAACTCCGGCGCCCACAAAACGTGAAGCTCCCGCTGCGCCGAGTCCTCGATAGCGAGCGGCGCGGACGATCGTCTGTCGGCGAACACGGGGTGCGGACAGCGCCCTCTGGCGGACGTCACTACGTCAATACCAGCGTCTCCATCGGCGATTTGCATGGGTTCTTGGCGGCTCGATCCGAGCGGCACGCGAGTTGCTTTGGCTGGCGGTGCCGCCGCACGGCGTGCACAACGGAGGAGGACTCATGCGTGCCTTGAATCGGATCGTCGTCTTGCTGTCTATGGTTTGCTTGATCGTCACCGCGAATGCTGCGCCGCAGCGGGGAACGCGCGGCGCTAACGAGGGGGCGCGCGCTGGAGCCGCTTCGACGACGAGCGTCAACATCAACACGGCTGGTGTCGAAGAACTCACGTCA
Source organism: uncultured Acidobacteriota bacterium (assembly GCA_964484415.1). GTDB lineage: Bacteria > Acidobacteriota > Polarisedimenticolia > J045 > J045 > JANNUT01. Next base: position 2,794 of record CAZAHQ010000301.1, read on the forward strand.
TTGCCGGGCATCGGGCCGGCACTCGCCAAGCGCATCGTCGAGTACCGCACTCAGCACGGCCCGTTCAAGAGCGTCGACGACTTGGTCGCCGTCAAAGGATTGGGGCCCAAGATGCTGGAGAAAATCAGGTCGCGGCTGAGTGTGGACGCCAACGCGCGATGATGCGATCGCCGCACGGAGAGCAAGGAACCTCACTCGCCATGTTGATCGTGGCGCTTGCCGCGGTTTCATTGCTGCTCATGCTGTCCAGCGACAACCTCCGTCCCGCGGCTCATCGCCGTGGGGCGGAGTCTTGTGCCGCCGTGTTGGCGGCCTCCATGCGGGCCGCAGCCGTTGAGGCGACCATCAGCGGTCGCTCTCTTGGGCTCGTCTTTCCTCGAACCGGCAGCGATGAACCGCTGCGTTGGGTGCACGACGGTGACGGAGACGGCATCCGCCGTGACGACATCGACGCGGGGATCGACACCGGTCCGAACGCATTCTGGTTATCGCGGGACATCGACGGGTGCCGAGTCGGGCGCCCTGCGCTTGCGGGACTGATCGATCTGCCACCGAGCACAACGCCGCTCACTCCTAGCGATCCGAGGGTTCGCTTCGGGTCGAGTCGCGTTGTCGCCTTCACTCCGGAGGCGACCGCGACGGCAGGGTCGGTTTTTGTGACCGCGGGGGGAGATGCCGTCTGCGCTGTGGTAGTCAACGGCTCGACCGCGCGCACGCGTTTGTACTGCTGGGAGCCGCGCGGCTCGTGGGTACCGCGATAGGATCGTTGCCGCCCGCGTTGAGCCGGTGCTAGCATCCCCCGCCTTTGAATGGAGGGTCGGGTGAGCCGCGCAAACGACGCCGAAACGCAGCGAGAGACTCCGTTGCGAAACTGTCACGTCGCCCTGAAGGCGAAGATGGTGCCGTTCGCTGGCTATTCGATGCCGGTGCAGTACAGCAGCGTCTTGGAAGAACATCGTGCGACGCGGACCGCGGCAGGGCTATTCGATGTCAGTCACATGGGTGAGTTCGAAATCAGGGGAACCGATGCAGGGAGGTTTCTCGACCACGTGGTCCCCACCAAGGCCAGCACGTTGCCCATCGGGAAAGTCGTCTACTCAGTGCTCACGACCGAGCGCGGAACGATCGTCGATGACCTATTGATCTACCGAATGGGGGACGAGCACTACATGACGGTCGTCAACGCCTCGAATCGGGCGAAAGACCTGGCCTGGATGCAAGAGCACATGGCTGGGTTCGACGCTGCGATCGAGGACGTCTCCGACGCAACCGCGCTCATCGCGCTTCAGGGTCCGAAGGCGCGAGCGATCATGTCGCGACTTACCAGCGGCGTGGATTCCATGGCCGTGAAGTACTACCACTGGACTCGTGGGCTGGTTGCGGGCCGACCGATGATGGCAAGCCGCACTGGCTACACTGGAGAAATGGGATTCGAGATCTTCCTGGCCAACGCCGATGCTCCCCATGTGTGGGACGCACTGATGAAGGAAGGGGCCAACGATGGCATCCGCGCGTGCGGGTTGGCAGCGCGTGACACGTTGCGCCTCGAGGCTGGGCTGCCCTTGTACGGTAATGACATCGACGGCACGACCACCGTGTTGGAGGCGGCGCTCGACTTCACGATCGATTGGAACAAAGCCTCCTTTGTCGGAAAGACCGCACTGCAGAGCGAACAGGCGAGCGGCCCGTCGAGGCGGCGCGTCGGCTTTCGCATCGATGGTGCCGGCATACCGCGGCAGCACAATGCGGTCTTGGTTGGCGGCGATCCCGTTGGTGAGGTCACTTCTGGTAGTTTTTCCCCGACATTCGAAGTTGGGCTCGGCATGGCTTATGTGCCCAGAGGGCACGCGGCCGAGGATACAAAAATAGAGATCGACGTGCGTGGGCGCCGCCTTCCGGGCTCACTCGTGCCGCTGCCGTTCTATCGCCGGCCGAGTCCATTGAAGGCCTAAGCTCGCTGCACGCGAGGAGATCAAATGCCACGTCCTGAGGAATGCCGTTTCACGCCAGAGCACGAGTGGATATACCCAGAGGGAGATAGCGCGGTAATGGGTATCAGCGATTTCGCGCAACAAGAGTTGGGGGACATCGTCTACCTGAATCTAGGTGACACTGGCCGCAACGTTAAGGTCGGTGATGAGCTGGGGGAGATCGAGTCGGTCAAGGCTGTCGCCGACTTCTATGCGCCCGCAAGTGGTGAAGTGACCGCAGTCAACACAGAACTAGCCGAGCATCCCGAGAGGGTCAATCAGGACCCGTTCGGCAGCGGCTGGTTGGTTCGCATCAAACTTGCAGATTCAATGTCGCTTTCACAACTCATGGACTTCGCGGCGTACAAGAAGTACCTCGAAGAGTCTGCCCACTAACGACGCTCAATCGCTGCGGTCACCATGGTCTGCGTCTTCGAGTCGATCCGAGTCGGGGAGGCGATGAGACGCGGCGGTTCCAGATCGATCTGAGTGTTTCAATCGGCAGGCCGATCACGTTGCTCACCGAGCCTCGAATCTCGGTGACAAACCAACTCGCCGCACCTTGGAGCG
>CAZAHQ010000302.1:0-5313 GCA_964484415.1 uncultured Acidobacteriota bacterium
TCGCGCGTGAGCGGCTGGACCAGCACGCCCATGTTCGCGACAACAGCCAGTCGGCCGGCCTGGTATTGCTGATGAAGCAGGCTCATCGACGGGTGGAACCCGAAGTCGCGACCCGCGGCCGTCCCGAATTTGTGCAACTGTGCTTGCGGAAGTGCCACCGAGCCGCGGAGCTTTTGGTAGTTGCTCCAGCTGAGAGCGTCGAGCGGCACCACAAGGTTGTTGCAGTCGTTGCCACCGAACATGAACACGCAGACCAGTGCACGATAGTCGCCTCCGGCAGCATAGGCATTCCAGCTCGAGAAGCGGCTGACACCCGCAGTTACGCCGGCAAGCATGATTCCCTTGCCTGCGACCCGTAGAAACTCACGTCGAGACGATCCAATGCGTCGCATTGCGTAGCTCCTCACGCTCAGTGTTGGACGAGGTATTCGCCAGAGGTTGTCGCCAGCCAGATGGAGGTCATCGTTCTTCGCCCTGGGTCCGAGCTGGTTCGCGACACGGCATCGATCAACTCATTTCGCAGCGTGCTCGACATGCGTCCGTAGAAGAATGTGCGGTCGATCAGGCTCACGTGATACGTCGGATCGTTGGTGCTGGTGAGGTATGGTTCGGTGTTGATCCGAATGCTGCGCCAGAATCGATCGTTCAGAAGTTGATAAACCCAGTTGGATCGACCCATCGCAGTGACCGGCGTGTAGATCTGAAACTCGGGGCCGAATAACCCGGTGTCTCCAACCTTGTTCAAGGGCGAGAAGAAGTTGAAGACGGTTGGCGACTCCAGCAGAGACTCGCCGATTTCCCGCGTCAGTACGGGCTCGTACATGATGGTGGTCTGCATCTGGCCTTCGAGCGCGCGGGCTACCGCCGTGAAATGCAGGATCGGCTCCTTGAGCTTTCCCGTCGCTGTGCTGACGCTCGCGTCTCGCGCTTCACTATCTGTCAGGATTGCGCGGATCACAGCCTTTAGGTCGCCGCGTACGCCCTGGCCGTTGTTGTTGAAGACGGTCGCGACACGCGCAATGTACGCCGGTGATGGGTTGCTCTTCACGAAGTGACGAATCAGGCGGGTCGCAACGAACGGACCGACATTGGGGTGCTGGAAGATGTTGTCGAGTGCAGCCTCGAGGTCGCTTTGCGGGCCACCCCCGGCCGGGATGACATCACCGCGCAACAGTGTCTTGCTTCCGGTATCGTGCACCGGCTCGTAGGGCTGAAGTACACCCCTGTAGTATTCCTTCGACGGCCAAACAAACGCTGCGCCGGGCGCGAGCGGGTAGCCCCACCCGGTGAAGACACGAGCCAGTTCCTTGATCGTGTTCTGCGAATAGGTGGGGATGGTGTTGCCGCCGGCGTCGAGCTTGGGGGAGCCGTCGAGGTTGAGTTCGACCAGCCCGATCGAAAACAGCTGCATGATCTCGCGTGCGTAGTTCTCGTTCGGCGAGCGCAAGCCATCTGCGGATGCCTTCTCGCTGTTCGGCATGTCTAGGTACTTGGCCATCGCTGGGCTCAGCGTCACGTCCTTGAGCAGTTGACGGAAGTTACCGAAGGCGTTGCGACTCAGCAGTCGTTGCCACTCCACCAGTGCTTCTTGCTGTCGCACTTTGTTGGACGAGACGACCATCAGTTGACCCAGCGCAAATACGGTTCGCTGCCGCAGCTGGTCCCGCGCCGAGATCATGTGGTATGCAAAGAACCGTTCAGTCCAGTCCCTGCGCATCATCGAATCAGCAGGTGGGTCGGGATACTGTGATTCCCCGGACCCGAATTGCTCGTCGAGCCACGCGCCAACTCCCAACTCTCGTACGCGATCGATCGAGGCGGGGTCAGGGCCGAAGGTGGCCTGTTCGAGGAGCCGTCCAGCGTCGATGATGTTGGCCTTGTAGTTTGCGTTTGGGTCGGTCATGACCGTGACGAACGCTGCTCCGCTCTTTTGGTTGGTCGGCGCTGGGTTCGTGACGACAACATTCACACGACGCCCCGCTCCCGCGGTTGCGCTGCCTGAAATGATGAGCGATGTCGAGTCCTTCCAAGTCACGGTGGTAGGCTGGCTGTCGAAGCTGACCTGTGCGCCTTGCAGGAACCCGTTTCCGCGTACACGCATGGTGAAGTTGCCTGGCCGCACGGCGTTAGGGAAGACGGCATCGATTTGAGGTGGCGACGGGGTAATGGTGAGGGTCGCGGCGGCTGCATGTTCTGGCTTAGTCATGGTCGTCGCAGATATCAATACATTGGCTGGCGACGGCGGGATGTCAGGTGCGTAGTACAGGCCGTATTCGTCGATCCGGCCTATCGCCTCGTAGCCGCCGTTGACACCGTTCACTGCCCAGCGGACATTCATGGTCGGCATGCCGTTGCTCATTTCTGCGACGAAACGGACTTCGCCTCCCCCATTGACAGTGCTGTTACCCGGCTTGACCGACAGACCGCTCATCACCGGTTTGTCGAGGGTTAGCACTTTCGGCTGCGAGCGCTTCAGTTTCGTGCCCGGCGTCTCTACCGTCAGCGTCAGTTTCGTGGGCTGATTCAGCATGAATACCGGAAAGACTTGGAGGCTATTGCTGTTCACACGTTGGCTGGCTGCTACCTGACCATTGATCTTCACTACCGCGTCGGGAGTGAACCAGTCTCCAGCTAGTATCAGGGTATTCGAGCCGATCACGACCTTCGAAGGCTGAATGCTCCGGACGATCGGCGTCGGGTATAGCAGCCGCGCGGTCGTCGATCCAACGGCACTGTTGCCCTTGCTAGTCGCGGAGATGGTGACGATACGACCGTGATACGCCGCGATCGGTGTACTGTAGACGCCAGCCGGCGAGATCGTTCCGACGGTTGCGTTGCCGCCGACGACACCGTCTACCGCCCAGGTCACGCCACCACTCGAGTTTGGGCCGCTGACCTTCGCGCTGAAGGCGATCTTCTTCTTCAAATCGACCGACTTTTCTTTGGGATTAACGTCAACGGACGCGCTTTGTGATAGCGCCGGAACGATAGACCCGATGGCGCAGAGCACCATGAGCACTCGAGAAAGCGGCAGTCTTACGCGACGTCGCATGAGCCCTCCAGATCCGGGTCCCAAACGCCTCGAGCCTGGATCACCCGCCGCGCGCTTGCTGAGTCGGATCGTTCTGCTGCAAAGCAAACAGCTTGCCACACTGGGGGTCCAGTCGAACGAAACGGGGCTTGGCGAGCGTCGTTCGGAACCAATCGAGCCGCTTCGGAACAGCGGGCGCTGTTCGAGATGCTTCGTTCGCGTGGGAGTCCGCAGCAGCGCTGGCAGCGGAAGCGACAGTCAGTGACCGCATCGGCGACGGATTCGTGAGGGCGTGACCGAAATAAGACACAGCGGGCGTGTCGGCTCGAACGCGAGGTTGTAAGAGAAAACGCCGATCCGTGTTTCGGATCGGTAGTTGAAATCGTGACGTGATGGCTCTTTGGGCTTCCCCGGGGATAGTGAACCCCCTGTTCATGCGGCTATCGGACGGGTCGCGTGAATCCTCTCACGCTCCGCCGGTGACTCGAAGCCCGGAGGACGAATGGCGTCGCCGGTTGTTTTCGAAGCACTCGATGTACGGGGGGACGGCGAACATCTGGGCCTCGCGGGTCGTTCAATCGGGGCGGTAGATCCGTTCGTGCTTGATTGTCGCGAGGAATCTCTGGCTGACCGCATCGCCCCAACAATCACTGTTGAGGCTGATGCTGCACACCATGTCGAGTTCGTCCAACGCCCTACACCCAGACAAGATTCGGTCCGGCGGGATTGAACGTCCGCGCGAGAACGATCTCGACCACGGGCTTGTCGTGGTCCGAGTCGGCCCTCACGCGGAACTTCGTCGTCCGGCGGCCGAGACGACCCGAAGCGCGCAGTTCGCATTCGATACGGGTCTTGCCGACGTTCAACCCCATCTTCACCAGCGCGGCGTGAATCCGGGGTTGCTGTAGGTCTGGCAACTCTCGTCGAAGGCGATCGTGATGACTACCTCAGATCGCGCGGAACCTCCGCGATTTCCTTGTCTCCTCCCCGAACCAAATGCACGGTGTCTTGTTTGAAGCGCCCGTGAACTTCCGACGCTTCCGCTCCGTCGCTGCGCACCCCTCGAGGCATTGACGCCTCGTTTGGGGTGCCCACGAAGCTGAGGAGTAGCATCGCCCGCCCAGGTCGGTTTGGTCGGTACGACCGTGGTCCTGCGAACAGCAACTGTCTTGCCTCAGTCGTCACCAGGGAGCCACCCTACATCTGCTGCTCGCGGCAGCGCGTGGCTGAGAAGGAATCGGTCTTCGCCGAAAGGACGGATCGGAGGATCGTCAGTCGATGGCCCGCCGCGCCACAGTCGCCACCGCGCGGGACGCCGGTCGCTCATCATTCAGTGTCGGACGATGTAAAGTGACGCCGGAATATGGCTGCGGTTGAAATCGATCGATTCGGTACCATGTTCCTCCACAACCCTGCCGGAGATTTGACGATCGCTCATGGGTGACCAGGAAATCGCGCACCATCCTGTTATCCGGGTGCCCCCAGGGCCAGCCGACTATTCATTACGCGCGGCAGGTCTGGTGTTGGTGTTGGACTTCGCGGCGAAATTCGTCGCTGCTCTAACAGCATTCGTGCTGGTTAGGAAGATGGCTATCGATCAATTCGCACTCCTGACGGTTGCGGTGAGCGCGCGCAACTTGCTTAACGGAGTGTTTGCCGCGAGCTTCAATCGGATCTACATCGTCGGGTATGAGTCTCTCGGCTTGGGGGCCTCGGCACCCTCCTTCATAGTCACCCAGATCGTCCTCGTCCTCGCAGGCGGCGTAGTGCTCTATCCACTCGTTCGTAGTGGCGCTGGTATCTACCTACTGATCCTGACCTGGGCCGTGGCGCAGGCTATATACGAGTTCGCGCGCACCGATTTCCAGCAGCGGCTCGAGTTTACAATCTACTCGCGCTTCGAACTGATCCGTTGTGTGCTTCTCACGATACTGGTGCTTCCACTGGCGTTGTTGCTGAGTAGCCGACTGCTGGCAGGATTCGTGGTGATCGGTCAGATCCTCGCCCTGTTGCTTGCCGTTCTCGTGCTGGCGCGTAAACGCTCCTTGCATTGGTGGAAGGGAAGAAAGAGCCAAGTCAAACACCAGATCCAGACGCTGTTCACTTCACATTACAACTACCTCTTCGTTTACTCGATACTGCTGGTGCTCATTAGCCAGATTGATGTACTCACGCTCCGGCATCTGTGTGCTCCGGAACAAGTCGCGGCCTATGGTTCGGCCTTGCAGTACTACGGCCTGCTACTCATGGCGCTCGCCGCGGTGACGTCCGTCATGGTGCCT
>CAZAHQ010000303.1:0-5290 GCA_964484415.1 uncultured Acidobacteriota bacterium
CTTCGCGCTAAGAAGAGTGATCTCGGCGCACTGGTTTCGCTGGAGATGGGCAAGATCGCCGCAGAGGGTCAAGGCGAAGTCCAAGAGATGATCGATATTTGTGATTTCGCCGTTGGCCTCTCGCGTCAGTTGTATGGACTGACCATCGCAAGCGAGCGTCCATCGCACCGGTTGATGGAACAATGGCACCCGCTGGGAGTGGTCGGGATCGTGTCGGCGTTCAACTTTCCGGTCGCGGTGTGGAGTTGGAACAGCGCACTCGCGGCAGTCTGCGGCGACACCATGATCTGGAAACCGTCGTCAGAGACACCTCTCACGGCGATTGCCGTTCAAAAGATCTGCGATGACGTGATGGCAAGAAACGACTGCTGGGGACTGTTCACTCTTTCGATCGGCTCGGCGCGGACTGTGGGGGAGGCCTTGGTACAAGACACCCGCGTGCCGCTGGTCTCGGCCACCGGTTCCTGCCACATGGGTCGGCAGATCGCTGCCGTGTGTAGTCAGCGCATGGCACGGATGATCCTCGAGCTGGGCGGCAACAACGCGATCATCGTGCTGGATGACGCCGACCTGGAGTTGAGCACGCGCGCGATTCTGTTCGGCGCGGTCGGAACGGCAGGGCAACGTTGTACCACCACGCGGCGATTGCTGGTTCAGCGCGGCATCGCTCCGCGACTGATCGACCGATTGGTATCAGCGTACAAACAGGTTCCGATCGGCGACCCATTGGAGGGCGGAACACTGATGGGTCCTTTGATCAACGAGCGTGCGATCGAAGACATGCTGACCGCCTTGGGGAAAGCAACGGCTGAAGGCGGCGAGATCCTCTGCGGCGGTAAGCGGCTCGAGCGTCCCGGGTTCTTCGTCCAGCCGACGATCGTGCGGGCCACTCCCGCGATGAAGATCGTTCACGAGGAGACGTTCGCGCCGATCCTGTACGTGATCGAGGTCGACGACCTGGACCAGGCACTGCGCCTCAACAACGAGGTGCCGCAGGGGCTCTCCTCGGCGATCTTCACGAACAGCTTCCGGGCCGCAGAACGGTTCCTGGCCCCCGACGGCAGCGACTGCGGTATCGCCAACGTCAACGCCGGTACATCGGGGGCCGAGATCGGCGGCGCTTTCGGTGGCGAGAAGGAAACGGGCGGCGGCCGAGAGGCCGGCTCCGACTCCTGGAAGGCATACATGCGGCGCCAGACCTGTACGATCAACTACGGAACGGCGCTCCCCCTGTCACAAGGAATCAAATTCGAGGCCTGAGCTCGCTTCCTGCTTGCCGCAGGAGGGGTCGGACCGCATGCTTTTCGCGGGCGAACGGTCCTGGACCCACTTGGTGATACGATCGCCGCCGTTGTTCTGCCGAGGAAGGCAGATTTTCCGGTTCTCGAGATGGGGCATCAAGCTGCCGTCGACCGAACCGCACCAGCAGAAGGGAGACCGTCGCCGCTTTGTCCAGGTTTGGTTCCGAGAGTCACGACACCAGTCAAGCGCGTATCAACGAACGCATTCACTTCACTCCTGTTCGCCTCATCGATGAAAACGGTGGACAGGTAGGCATCGTACCCGTCGAAGAAGCGCTCGCGATGGCCCAAGCTCGGGGCTTGGACCTTGTCGAGGTTGCCGCCGATGCTCGCCCGGTGGTCTGCCGGATCATGGATTACGGTCGCTATCGTTACGAGCAACAGAAGAAGGCACAGGCCGCACGAAAGAAGCAGCACCAGGTCGAGATCAAGCAGATCAAGTATCGACCGGCCATCGACGATCATGACTTCGATACCAAGACCGCCAAAGTGAAGTCATTTCTCGACGAGGGCCACAAGGTACGTGTCACCGTGATGTTCCGGTGGCGCGACATGCGACGCCCCGAGAATGGCGAGATGGTCTTGCAGCGCGTCATCGATGATTGCAAGGAAGCGGGAGCGCCGGAAGGTGGATCGCGCGCGATGGCCGGAAGAGATCTGGTCGTTACGTTGGCTCCGCACCCGAAGAAGGAGTAGCGCGAAGACCGACGCGTGTCGGGCGGAGTTTTCGCTCCGCCCGCATCAACGGGTCAATTCGAGGTCACCGACGCGTGAGCAACGAGCCGCGCCATATGTTCCTCTCCCGAAACTCGGAGTTGCTCGAGCCGATCAGGACTGATCCTGGCCAGTGCTCGTGCAGCGGCGACCTGGTCACCACGCGTGCGTTGAGTCCAGGCGGTGACGATCGCCCAGGATTCGCCTCGCAGGGTTTCTGGTATCGCCTCCAGCATCGCCAGCGATTCAGCGCCACGCCTCAAGGCGGTTAACCCCGCCGCCGTGCGGATCGCCGTCGCTGCCCACAGCTGGCGCAGTCGCGAGGACTCCCCAAGCAGCCCCTCGAGGTCGGCCGCGAGTTCTCCGCCCCCGCGACACACCTCTTCGCGGACCGTCACGCCGCGCTTCTTCAAGAGCCCGCGCACGGCATCGAGATCCCCCAGATCGAATTTTTCCAAGGGTGCACAGACGTTGCGATGGAGTTCGACCAGCAAAGCCGAGAGTGTCTGACTTCGCTGTTCCGGCGTGCGCGCGCGTTTGGCGGCGGCGTGCAATCGCTCCGTGTCGCCAATCAACTCACCGACTCGTCCTGCGAGCCGGATCAGGTCGTCGCTCGATGTCTCGTTCTGGTTCTGGCGAGTCACCGCCGCACTCGATCGCGCGATCGGCGTTGTGATCGTGCGCGGGATCTTGGGGACCGGTCCTGGACTCGACATCTCGCGCGACGGCGCCGCGGGGACGCGACCGGTCGAGCGCGACGCAACCGCCGTGTCGCGGGACTGCAGGGCCGCACCGAGAGCCTCGATCTGGCGAGCCCTTTCAGGATCGGCACCGAAGTCCCTCCCCCCGGCGTCACTCTTGGAAGCGGCGATCAATGTGTCTGCCCATCGCTTGGCCGCGGCATTTCCGGCCGCGCCTCGGAGCCCCGCACGCGGAGAGCCATTGATGACGCAGGTCAGCGCCTTCGGCACAGCCTCCTGAACCAAGAACCCGCGCCACTGATCTTCGAGCAGATCGTTGCGAAGCAGATCGGCTCCGCACTCGGGCGTGATCGGTTTGCCGTTCCACACATCGACCAGCAGGCGACGCATCGACGCCAGCGCGGGGAGTCGTGCTAGCCAGAGCCGCCGCTGCCATGTCGTACGGTAGAGCGCTCGATCGGCAGCCACATCCACTGTCGCCAGTTGCGAGACGCCTTGTTGCCGCACGCGCCGCACCGCTTCAGAAACCCGACGAGACTCGGCCGGTGACAAGACATCGGGTCCTTCGGGAAGCGGTGCATTGTCTGCCGACAGCAAACTCAAGAGCGCGTGCGCTGCATCGCGCGCCGCCTGCTCGCGATCCTCGCGCCAGCGCTTTTGTGCCGCTTCGTCGCGCCCACAGCGACCATTCGAACCGAGTCGATCCGCCACGCGATAGAGCGCATCGGCGGCAGACATCCGCGCATCGGCACCACCTGAACTCCAAGCCTCGATGGCCGCCGCACGCGCGCCCAGCCAGGTGCAACGCTGCTCGTCATCGCACTCGCGCTGGTTCAGCGAGGCGAGACTTCGGCACTCAGCCGGCAGCTTCGCGCGAGCTTCTTCCCAGCCTTGAGGCGGCCCGGACACGGCATCGAGGATGGCGGCGAGATCGGCACGACGCAGCGGTTCCACCACATCACGATCCGCCGCCGGTTTTATCGCCCAGGCTGAGCCTGTACAAAAGGTGAGCGCGAGTACCGTTGTCGTCGTCAGCCGGGTCATCGCGCACCTCCCACACCAAAGACCGAATCACCAGACAACAGACTATCGACGGCCTGCGCCGCCTCGACAGCAGTCATCGTGCTCGAGACCGTATAAAGCGTCGCCGCGCGATCGAGTTGTACGAGTGCGCGTTGGAACTGCGTTTCCAGGCCAGGCTGGTCGAGATTCGATGTGGCGACCTGCTCCAGCTGTTGAAGTGCGCGCTCACTCAACTCGTCTGCTTGCAACGGTCTGGCACCCTGCGCTACTGCCCCGCTGCGGAGCTTGACCAGGCGTGCTCGCTCTTCCTCGAGTGTCCGTTGCAATTGTGACGCAAGCAGCTCGTCGACCGATTGCGGCGCACCACGACGCACGCGCAGTCCGAACAACATCTGCGTCGCCTGCCGAGCCCCCTCACGACGCGAGACACCCTCGACCTGTTGACGCAGTTGTAGCTCTTCGGCAGAACTGCGCATCGCCCACCGCACGACCGAGATCACCGCGAGGATCGTCAACAGCGCCGCAGCGCCGATCCAAAGCATCCTCCGTCGATCGAACCAGTCGTGATTGAGCGCTGTGTGCGCTTGCTTGCGAGCCCGTTTCAGCAACGGTTCGGCTTGTTCTTCAGCTCCGAGACGGATCGCTTCGCGACAGACAGCGGTCGCCCCCAGCACATCGTTGCGACTCAACAGTCGCTCGGCGTCGGCCAGCAGTCCTTGAACCTTCGTCTCCAATCGCTGCAGCGCATCGCGAGCCCGCAGAGCATCGACGTCCTGCGCATCGCCGCCTGACTCGACCCAGCCATCGTAGGCCCGTCGCAGAGTCGGAAGATGATCAGAAACGATCGCTGCGCGCAGCGATGCGGCGGACCCGCCTCCTTGTGCGGAGATCGCCCCTGTATCTTCACGCTCGCGCTGTGCGCCGGTCGCTTCGTGTTCTGCCGATGTCAGCGAGCGACCGCCCAGCATCGCGCTGAGCGCGGCGGTGTCGCGAGCGCGCGATTCCGGAGCGTCGGAACGTCCGAGTCCCCAGCCGGCGATCGCCAACTCGCCTGGGCCCAACACCACCACGTGTGGACCCAACGCCCCATGGGCACCTCCGGCCTGATGTGCGTCGCGCAGACGGCGTTGAAGTTCTCCGCGCAAGCCGAGCGGGATCGCCGTTCCTGCCGCGATCCGCTCCGCCAACGAAGGACCTTCTGGAACCTCGTCCACCACGATCCTTCCGAACCGCTCGTCACGCAGAACACGTCTGACCGTGCCGAAGATCTCCGCCAGCGAGCCATCCAACGAGGGCTCCACCTCAGGATCGTCGATCGTGAACACGAGCGCGCAGCCATCTCCGCTCGCGCTGCGAGCTCGAGCCGTGAAGATCCCGGAATCTGCCGGCAAGACTCTCTCGATAACCCAGGCACCAGCCAGGCTATCCCCCACTGACGGGGTCGAGGTCACCGTCGCAGTGGTCACCGTCTCTTGCGCATCCTTCATCATGTCCCCACGCTCCGAGGAACACCGTTCGGCGTCCTACAGGAGTTCCGGGGGGAATCTGTTC
>CAZAHQ010000304.1:0-5261 GCA_964484415.1 uncultured Acidobacteriota bacterium
GATCGCTGAGATCGAGGAGGAAGGCCAGGACCTGCGGTCGTTCGCGGCGGAAACGCTGGAACGAGTGCGCCAACTAGCGATCTATCTCGCACTCGGAGGCAAAGAAGTTCCCTTGCCTGTCGAAATCGATCCCCAGACAGCAGCGCTGTTTTCGCTCGAACAGTTGGTCTGGCTCGGCAAGGTTCTCGATGAAACCGAGAGCCGACTTCGCCAAAACGGGCCGACGCGCGCGCTGCTCGATCTCGCCGCGGTTCGGATGACAAAGCTCGCGGATCTCACCGATCTGGCGACACTGATCGACCGATTGGAAACCGGTGTTTCGGGCGGTGCGGCACCTCATCGACCGGCCCCCACCTCTCCCGCGACACCGCCGGTTCGTCAACGGCCTGGGTCAGTTCCGACCGCTTCTCCAGATTCGCCATCAGGCCCGCGCACGAGCACAACCACGGCCGCGGAATCTGCTGACAGTTCAACTGGCATCGCGATTCAGGCCGGCGACTCATTTCGACAGCAGTTGATCGCTCTCGCCGGAGAGATCAAACCGGCAATGGCTGCCTACCTCAACTCGGTTCGCGAGGCTCGACTCGACGCCAACGGTGCGTTGCGACTCGTGCTCGCACCCGGCAAGGAAATCTGGAAGGACAAGTTGCTCAATCCCGCGACGCGCGAGGTGCTGGACGAAGCGATTCGCCGCCTGGCGGGCACAAGCCTCAGCTCCTTGAACGTCGACACCGGCGATGCACCGTCACAACCGCAGCATTCAGTCACGCGACGCGAGGTGTTGGAGAAAGCTCGCAAGGACCCCGCGGTGCGCCACTTGTTCGATCGCTTTGGTGCTGTTGTACTCGATGGACAACCGTTGAATTCGCAGGAGGACTGACGTGTTTCCGGGAAACCTCAACAAGATGTTGGCCAAGGCACAGAAGGCTCAGGAACAGATGCAGGCTGAGATCGCTGCGTTGCAGGCTGATGGTTCGGCGGGCGGCGGCGCTGTGAAGGTCACACTCGACGGAAGCAAGAACCTGATCGCCTTGGCGATTGCACCGGAGGTGATGGAAGAAAAAGACCCTGAGATTCTCTCCGACCTGATTCTCGCCGCGTTCAGCGATGCAAGTCAGAAGGTCGACAGCGAGACCAAGAAGCGCATGGGAGCGATGATGGGTTCACTCGGACTTCCTCCCGGTTTTGGACTCTAGTCGCGTGAGCGAACTGCCCGAGCCGGTTGAGCGCGTGGTGGCGCTGTTGTCACGACTCCCTGGCATCGGACGACGGTCCGCTCAACGGATCGCGTTTCATCTGATCCGCCAATCGGCGACCGACACCAAGTTGCTGGCGGAAGTCATCGCGGGATTGCCGGATGCACTCGGGCCCTGTTCGGTCTGCGGAAACCTCGCCCCCGTCAAGAAACTCTGCGCCGTGTGCGAAGACCCGCGACGGGACCGAAGCGTGATCTGCGTGGTCGAGCAGGCCGACAACCTGGCGGCGATCGAGCGCACCGGGGTCTATCGCGGGCTATACCACGTGCTCGGCGGCGCTATCTCGCCTCTGAAAGCGATCGGGCCGGACCAGCTGCGAATCGAGCCTCTCATCGCACGGGCGACCGATGGCCACACCCGAGAGTTGATCCTGGCAACAAACCCCACCGTTGAGGGGGAGGCTACGGCGCTTTATCTCGCGCGCCTCCTCGCCGGATCGGGGGTCTTGGTGTCACGACCCGCCACCGGACTGCCCGTAGGGGGCGAGCTGGACTACGTCGACGGGCTCACACTGAGCCGCGCCTTGGAGGGTCGCCGGAGCCTCTCTGACTAGCTGGAGTCCTTTGCAGACAAGCGTTTGGGCCGATTTGTGCCGCCGAAGAACAACGTCGATGGACAGCGGCACTTTCCGGGCCTTACATTCCGCGCACATGCCGGAACCCCTCCGGCACGGAGCGCTTGGCACATCGATGAGTGTGAGCGATCTGATTCTTCATGAAGAGGAGTTCCGCCGCATCACGCGGTTGGCGGAGCGTCTGCTGCGAGAGGCGAACGCGCGCTTCATCGCGCTGATCGACCGCAATGGCCAGCCGTTGACCACGACCGGCGAGTTACCCGACGTGGATCGCACGGCCCTGGCTTCGCTGGCTGCCGGGAACGTTGCGGCGACCGAGGGTTTGGCGCGGATGATCGGAGAACGGACCTTCAGTTCGATGTACCACGAGGGGGACAGTGAGCACCTCTACTTCTCCTCGGTCGGCGACGTCGGGATCATGTTGGTGGCGTTTGATGAGCGTTCGTCGCTTGGGCTGGTGCGCTTACGCGTGCGACAGATCACTCCCGAAATGGAGTCGGTGTTCAACGACATGCTGACGCGCTCGCGGAACCCACGCGGCGGCAGTGATGGCCCCGGTGGGCTGTCCGAAATCACCGACGAAGACATCGATTCCCTCTTCAACTGACGAGCCCCGACGATGCCTTTTATCAACTACGCGAACCGCGAGATCACTTGCAAGCTGGTTTATTACGGCCCCGGATTGGGCGGCAAGACGACCAACCTGCAGTGGATCTACGAAAACACCGGCAACGAAGCCAAGGGCAAGATGGTCTCCTTGGCCACAGAGAGTGAGCGGACGCTGTTCTTCGATCTACTCCCGCTCAATCTCGGTTCGATTCGCGGTTTTCAAACTCGATTCCAGCTCTACACGGTGCCTGGTCAAATCTTCTACGACGCGTCTCGTAAACTGATCCTGCGCGGCGCTGATGGTGTCGCGTTCGTGGCCGACTCTCAGGCCCCGCGCTTCGAAGCCAACATGGAGTCGATGCGCAATTTGTTGCTCAACCTGAAAGAGAACGGGCTCGACTTCCAGTCGATACCGTACGTGTTGCAACTCAACAAACGCGACCTGCCGACCGCGATGCCTCGTGAAGAGTTGGAACGGGCATTGCGCGTCAAGGGTGAGCCTGTATTCGAGGCGATCGCCCCACAGGGCGTCGGAGTAATGGACACCCTCAAGGCGCTCGCCAAGCAAGCTCTTACACGTCTGCGTGCGGGAACACCCGCCTGACCGCCGGGGCACGGTCTTCGAGCCGATGGTGGCCTGAACCGGCCTGAGCGTACCCGAAGGCGCGGTACTTTCGACCAACTTTCGCGAGTTTTCCGGCCCTGAACTGCTTCGCGGGCCAGGCTGCGCGAGGCGGAGCTCTCAGTTCACTTGGTCCTTGGACGATCGGTTCGACCCACGCGGACGCCGCGTTGATTTCGTTGACAGGCCCATGAGCCCCCCCTAGAATCCTCGGCTCATCAGTTTGGGAGAAACTTCCGTGAGCGCGTTTGCAGTTATCGCGGCCGGTGGCCGTCAATATCGGGTTGCGCCTGGCGACCGAGTCCGCGTTGATCGCTTGGGCAAGGCCACCGGCGAGGCGGTCACGTTCGAGCGGGTGCTGATGATCGGCTCGGAAGCGGGCGTTCGGGTAGGCACTCCGGTGCTCACCGGTGCGGTCGTGCGCGGGCAGGTCATCGACGAGCTTCGCGATCGCAAGGTGATGGTTTTCAAGAAACGTAGGAACAAGACATATCGCAGGATGCGCGGCCATCGTCAGTGGTACACGCTGGTTCACATCGACGCGATCGAAGGCTGACCTCATGGCACATAAAAAGGCAGGCGGCTCGTCAAAGAACGGTCGCGACTCTCACGCACAGCGGCTCGGTACCAAGCGGTACGGCGGCCAGGTCGTCAGCGCTGGTTCGATTCTGGTTCGTCAGCGCGGAACCCCGATCAAGGCCGGTGACGGCGTCGGCCGCGGCAGCGACGACACGCTGTTCGCACTCGTCGACGGCACCGTGCGTTTCCGCGACCGCGGACGCCTCGGCAAGTACGTCACGGTCGAGACGGCACAGGCTTGACCAGCTCGCGACCTGGGCTTGATCGCCCGGGTCGCCGTCCGCTCCGCCGATCGCCGTACTCCCGCTTCCAGCGGCGCTCCTCTCGCGTCCAGATCAAACGATGTTCATCGACGAAGTCACGCTGAAACTGAGCGCCGGTGACGGCGGTCGGGGAATGATCGCGTGGCGCCGAGAGAAATTCGTCCCGAGGGGCGGACCGGCAGGCGGCGATGGGGGTAAGGGCGGATCGGTCATCCTCGAAGCAACCAGTCGCGAGAACACGCTGCTTCGATATCGCCACAAAAAGCACTACGACGCGGAGCCTGGCGGGCACGGTGAGAGCAGCAATCGCCATGGACGGGATGGTCGCGACCTCGTTCTCTTCGTACCGCTCGGCACGCAGGCGTTCGACATCGACGGCGTCCGCCTGCTTGCGGATCTGGTGGAGGAAGGTCAGCGCTGGGAGGTGGCACGCGGAGGACGAGGCGGTAAAGGAAACGCTCACTTCTCGACCTCCGTCCGGCAGTCGCCTCGATTTGCACAGCCGGGTGAGCCGGGCGAGGTACTCGACGTCAAGTTGGTCATGAAACTGCTTGCCGATATCGGCTTGGTTGGATTTCCAAATGCAGGAAAGAGCACGTTGATCTCTCGTATCAGTGCCGCGAAACCGGAGGTAGCCGACTACCCCTTCACAACCCTGGTTCCGCACTTGGGCGTGGTTGATGCCGGCGATTACCGCAGCTTTGTGGTTGCCGATATCCCTGGCCTGATCGAAGGTGCGCACGAAGGGCGCGGCTTGGGAGATCGATTCCTGCGGCACGTCGAAAGGTGTCGCGCGCTGGCGATGATGTCCGACGTCTCGTCCGGGAACGAGCGCGACCCGGTGCACGACCTGGAGATTCTGGAACGCGAGTTGGCCCTCTACAGCCCGGAACTTGCCGAACGAGAACGATTCATCGTCGCCTCCAAGCTCGATGCACTCGATGATCAACGCCGACTGGAGCGTCTGCGCGCCGCAGCGCATGAGAGAAACCTGCCGATCGTGGAAATTTCATCGGCCAGCGGTCAAGGCATCAAAGAACTGATCCGGCTGATGGACTCGTTCGTCCATCGACCGATCAGCGCGAATCGCTCGTGACGATGCCGCGACGGATCGGAATTTTCGGCGGCACGTTCGACCCGCCGCACTTCGGGCATAGCGCCGTGGCACGCGCCGCTCTCGAAGCCCTGAACCTGGATCGACTGGAGTGGGTGGTGTCGGCAACGCCGCCGCATCGGGACGCACCGGCTGCCGACCCCTTCGATCGATTTGCAATGGCGACACTAGCGACCTCGGATGAACCGGCGATGATCCCGTCCGCACGAGAGATCCGGCGCGGAGGGTCGTCGTACATGATCGA
>CAZAHQ010000305.1:0-5255 GCA_964484415.1 uncultured Acidobacteriota bacterium
GTATCTCCGGGGTTCGATCCGCAAACCGATCTCGGCCGTGTCGGGATGGCCAACCAAACCACGATGCTGAGTTCCGAGTCGATGGCGATCGCCGTGCGAATTCGCGAGGCGATGCGCCGACGCTACGGAACGGAGCAGTTAGCGGAGCGTTTCCGGAGTTTCGACACGATCTGTTCCGCGACACAGGACCGCCAGGACGCCGTGCACGAGATGTTGCGCACACCGCCGGATCTGATGGTGATCATCGGTGGATTCAACTCATCGAATACCGGACATCTCTCCGAGATCTGTTCCGCGGTCATGCCTACTTTTCATATCGAAAGTGCCGACCAAATCTATGACCTGTCCCGCATCGAGCATCTTCCGGTCGGCAAAAAGACCGCCGTGGAAACGAGCGGCTGGCTCCCCGCGAGCACTCGACGCGTCGGGGTCACCGCAGGCGCCTCGACGCCCGATCGGGAGATCGGCCGCGTGATCGCTCGCCTGATGCAAATCCGCAACCTCGACTTGTAGCGCGGCTATCCAAGTTTGGCCTCCACAAGCGCAAGCGCCTGACCGCACAAAGCGCGAGCGCGTTCGAGAGCCGCTGCGAGTCGCTCGGCATAAGCCGCGCGATCGAGGGCACTCTCCAAACCCGGTAGGTTGATTCGAACGTTGAGTGCCGCCCCCTCGGCTGCCGCGCGGGCACTCCATGCCGCCACACCGCAGTCGGACGCGGCGGCGCTCAACCCGAGCGTCGCGGCCTCGACAGCCAACGCCGCGATCTCGGCGGCAACTTCCACAACCGACAGTGGTACATCGGTCGCCGCGCGCGTGGCCACTTGAATCGCCGCGAGTCGCGACGACTGTTCTTCTTCTGTCTTCTTGGGGAGCCGTCGTGCGGCAACGATCGCATCGAACGCGGCGCTGTCGCGATCGATCGCCAGGAGCAACACGTCCTTCAGGCACTGCGCTCGCTCGCCAAGCGCTATCAATTGAGAACGGCTGGTCGGATCGCTCTTCGCGGTGCCGTGGGTCAACGCCGCAACCATTGCCGACAAACCTGCGCCGAGCGCGCCGATCAAGGCCGATGCCGAGCCCCCTCCGGGGGCCGGTGTCGCTCGCGACAGCTCGTCGACGAAACCTGTGACGGTGAGTGCTGCCAATCCGTGCGGGCGCGCTTGCAATCGATACTCGATCACGCCGGCCTGCGGATCGAAAGGCTTCACATCATCCAATCCCAACGACAGGCGGGCTGCCGTGATCAGGTCGGGCTCAGGTGCGGCAGGGGTTTTGCCTTGTGCCGACAGGTAGTGACGTCCCGCCATCAGCAGCGCTTCCCGCGGCACCAGCCCAACCAGTTCGCTGCCGGTCACACGCGCACCGAGTTTGCGAGCTTCCTCGCGCGCCGCGTCGAAGGCGGCGTGCGGCGGCGTTACGTGGTAGTCCAGAAGATTCATCGAGATTTGAGCGCGGCGGAATTCGGGGATGAACCAGCCGACGGCTCGCACCGCCTTCAATCGCCCCGGCATTCGAACCAGATTGCCATCCCGATCTTTGACGAGCTTGCCATCGGGACCGCGCTGTCCACGACCCTGTTCCCGCAACGACAAGGCGATCTCGTGTGCCAACGATTGATCATCGGTGTTGAGGTCGACGTTGTAGGCCACCAGGAAGGGCCGCGCACCGACAACAGTAGCGCCTGACTTGGGCACGAATGTCGCGGCGCCGAAGTCCGGTTTCCAAAACGGGTCGAGCAGCTTCTGGGAGAGCCCCTCGTACTCACCAGAACGAATCTCAGCCAGCGACTGTCTCGAAGGATGGGTCGCCGCACGCTCGTAGAGGTAGACCGGTATCGCGAGTTCATGCGCAAGGCGTGCACCGACCTGTCTGGCCAACTCCACGCAGTCATCCATCGTGGCGCCGCCGCTCACCGGTACGAACGGAATCACATCGACGGCGCCGAGTCGCGCGTGAGCCCCGTGATGCGTGCGCATGTCGATCAAGCGAGTTGCGGTTGCCGCGAGTTGGAACGCCGCCTCGGCGACCGCATCCGGAGCACCCACGAAGGTGAAGACCGTTCGATGGGTGTCGGCACCTGCGTCGACATCGAGCAGCGAGACGCCGGGTACCGCGCGAACGCTCGCCGCGACCGACTCGAGAACTTGCGTGTCTCGTCCTTCGCTGATGTTGGGAACACATTCCACGATCTTCATAGCCATGCCTCACGTACCAAGGTCGCAGCGTTGACCGCTGCGAGACCTTCTTCGAGCGGGATGGGGGAGGGTAACCCGTGGTGCACCGCGTCGACGAATGTCGCGAGCGCTTCTCTCACGGTGGCGACCGGCGCTGGAACAGCCAACATCTCCAAGCCACTTCCCGTCACGCGCGCAAGGTACCCGTTGATCTGATCAGCAATCAACTGGCCGTGCTCGCCGCACAGCTCGATCCGGCCGCTGCGTGCCGAGGTGGTGCGCGTGTTGTCGAGTGTCGCCAAGATCTGGCCCGGCTCGAGCGTGAGCAGTGCGGTAAACGTGTCCTCGCTGCGGCGCCCTGTGGGGATGCGACGCTGAGCGCAGGCCCGCACGACTTCGGTACCGGTCAAATACCGCAGCAGATCCAAGCCGTGAATTCCGGTATTCAACACCAACCCGCCCTGCTCCGGTTGATCGAGCCACTCGCGATTGATCGGCTCGAAGCGCTGGTTGATCGCCACCACCGAGAGCGCGCCGAGCTCCGGAATCAGCTCCCGCAGGCGCACCACCACCGCGTTGAAACGCAGCGTGTGAGCCACCATCGCGAGGATCCCGGCCTGCGATACGAGCTCACAGACACGCCGCGCCGACTCGGCGTCGGGGGCCAGCGGTTTTTCCACCAGAATCGGTTTGCGTGCGTGGGCCGAAAGCTCTACTGCCCGTGGATGCAACGCCGGGGGCAATACGGCGACGATGAGCTCGACGCGAGGTGACATCACCAGACCTTCAAGCGACTCGCAGTAGTGCAATCCGCGGTCTGAGGCCCACTGTCGGCCCACGATCGGATCGCGTCGATGCACGGCGGTGAGTCGCGCGCCCGGCACATCGCCATGCAGCAAGTGATCGGCGTAGCGTCGGCCATGCAAGCCGATCCCCGCCAGACCTACCGCGATCGGTGATGACGTGCGCTGTGATGACGACGACATTCGTTACTGGCTCCTTCGCGCGAACGGGGCGAAGGATAGCGGCTTATCCGCCGTAGATCAGCGCTCTAATGCGTTGCACCGCATCGGCCGGAGGCAAAATGAAGTTCACTCCGAACTTGACCGGCGGAGCCCCCATGGGGCCTTTCTCGGCCCTCAATCCGAGGGCGGTCAACTGCAGCGGTGGAAGACCGTCGGTGAGATGAAGCACCACCTGCAACTCGACCCCCAGCGGCAACTCGCACGGCAGTGCCAGCATCGCTCCACCGCTCGAAAGGTTCAGCAACATCCCACGCACGTGCCCATGGCGTTGATTGAGAACTTCGACCGGGCAGCGCAGCGGAATTCGCTCCGCGCCACGTCGATTGATCAAGACGTCCGAAGGTCGCGTCATCGCGTGGCGGGTTGGAAGTCGGTCGCGGCTAGCTTCGATTCCTGGTCGGGAATCGCCAATCGCGAGAGTGCATCACGGCGATTCGCTGGCCGGCGCAACGACGGCTCGCGCCCCGGTGACCAAACGGCCAGCGGGGTTCCATCGGCATCCACCAGGATTCCAGCGGAACAGCCGATCTCTTCGGCCAGCGTCATCAGTCGCGTCGCACCGCGTTGTCGGTCGTCAGTCGTAAGGGAGGCCCACTCGGGATCGGCGGTGACGACCAACAGGCTGCCCGCGCGTGCGGCTTGAATCACCGGGAGCGCGCTTTCGAAGGTGTCGGGGGTCACCGGAGCGGTTACGGGGAGTGGGGCTGGTAGGCGTGCGGTGTACAGCCCGAGGGCGGCGATCGCAACGACACCAACCATCAGCGGGATCCAACGCTTCCAGCTTGGAGTGGGGCTGGTCTCCTCCGGCGTGCCGAGTAACGAAGAGCGCACCGAGCGCAGATGCTCGACGATCGACTCCTCTTGCGCTGCTTGACGCGGAGGAACGGGGAGAGCAGCCAATGCGGAGGTGCTGATCGGCGCTGGAATCGGTGTCGTCAAATGACCCGTCGCTTCATGCTCTGGGTCGACTCCCCCCTGCGGCGCCGTAATGTGCACTTCGCTCGCCGATGAGTGCTGTGGCGCCGGTGCGGCTGGCGCCGCGGGACGCGTCAGCGCCTCGTTGACTCGCGATCGGGTCTCGGTCAGATAACGGCGCCACGCCGCCAAGCGACGTGCAGACGCCATGTCGCGGCCATGCGCCTGCAACATGACATCGACACGGATTTCGAGCTGTTCGGCCAGCAACTCCAACAACCGACGATCGCGTTCGAGTGCGGCGCGTTCTTGCTCGTTGGCATGCCGCTGCGCCAAGGTGCAGCCGGCGAACAATTCGAGGCAGAGTCCTTGATCGGCGGCCAGCACTCCCTGCGATATCGATCCGACCAGTTCATCGACCTCGGTTACCGGTGCGTTCCAAACCGGTGTGCCAGCGGCACTACCGTTGCGAATCGCGTCGACCAGTCTCGACATCTCGGCATACAGGGTGGCGTGGACTTCCAGATCGAACGGATCGATCAACAGATCGAAGGCGGCGCGCAGCACGCGCTCGTCCGCGGAGTCGGGAGCAGCGGTCGGCCAGTGTCGTCGCATCTCGCGGATGAGGTTGGCCAGTCGAACCCACTCACTACCGATCGCCGCGATCCGCTCGCCATCGATCGTCGAGAGCGGTGAGAACAACAGGCGGCCGATCCGCTGTCGTACCGCGACGACGCGCACCGCTTGTTTGCGCGTGGCAGGCGGTGCGAGCGCTTTCTCGGCGGCGATCACTCCCAAGGCGCGGATTTCGACCGGCGTCGGGCGTTGCCAGAGTTTTTGCTGAACGTGGTCGGCAAACGTGATGCTTCCCGAGGGCAACGAATCGATCAGGTTCTCGATCGGCGTGAGGATCGAGTCTTCGGTGTGAGCGATGGTGAACGCCTCACGTTGCCCCACCGCTCGGGAGGGAGGCGTGACCGTGGGAAGGACGACGCCGGAAGCGGTCGTGGTCGACGGACCACCGGGTACGACCGCCGGGATCTTCTTTGGAGTCATCCCCGGCATGACGCCGATCGACTCTTTCCAATGGCGCTTCGAGTCAGCCATGTTGCGGCCCATCCGACGGGTCCGTCGCCGGTAG
>CAZAHQ010000306.1:0-5241 GCA_964484415.1 uncultured Acidobacteriota bacterium
TGCGCGCCTTCAGAGCGAACGTCCAACGCCCAACATCACCGAGTTCAACCAAGCCTTGAGGTACGTCGAACGGAAGCTACGGGCGGCGCAACTGCACGGCGAGCACGAGTTCAAGCACTGGTTGATCGACTGGACCCTGGCGAAAAACGAGACCAGCCAGGACGAACCGGATGTGCGGTTCTTCCGCTATCAGTTCGATCGCGAGTTCAAGATTGGGAACTTCTTCGCCAACCAACCGCTCGGCAACCAAACCCGGCGGATCTTCCGCAAGATCGACGAGAGCAATCGGCAGGGGGGCGTCGACATCGCCGTCCCGTTCACACGATTTGATGACAAGCCTGGGCGCGTCAAATTCGGCGCGTACATCGACCGCAGCGACCGCGACTTTGCGCAGTCGAGCTTCACATACTTCTTCCCGGGGGTATTCGGCCCGCGATCGCGGCCGGATGTGATCGAAAACCGCGGCTTCCAGAGTTTCGTTCAGCAGTCAGACGGGCAGTTATGGACCGATGTCTTCGCCGCGCCGAACCGCATCGGCCTGGCGACCAACAACCCATTCGCGCCCAATCAACTGCTGTGGGTTTTGGTCGGCTCGGGTGGAGACGTTCCCTATACCGGAGATCAGAAGATCGATGCTGCGTACGCCATGGTGGAGTTTCCGCTAACCAGATATCTGAAACTGATCGGCGGGATGCGGATCGAGAAGACAGCGCTGGAGGTGGTGCCCAATACGCTCACCGACAGAATCGAGTTCATCACCAAGGACGACGCCGGCAATCGCGGAATCCTGGAGTTGCCGGAAGCCGAGGGGATCGCCAACCTCGATCAGACCGATCATCTTCCGGCCATCGGTTTGGTGTGGGAGCCAATTGAGAAGATGAATGTCCGCGTGAACTGGTCGCGCACTATTGCGCGCCCGACGTTCCGCGAGTTGGCGCCGGTGGCGGCGATCGAGGTGCTGCAAGGGGACGAGTACTTCGGCAACCCGGCACTGCAGCTTTCGCAGATCACCAACTATGACCTGCGTTGGGAGTGGTTTCCGTCACAGGGAGATGTGCTGTCGGTCAGCACGTTCTACAAAGAGATTGAGAACCCCATCGAGTTGATCAGCTTCGGGGCCGCGGGTCGGACCTTCGTACAGCCGGTGAATTACGCCAAGGGAATCGCCTACGGGCTCGAGTTCGAGGCGCGAGGCTCACTGCAACGGTTCGTCAGCAAGCTCGCTGGGTTGACCGCGGGTATCAACGGAACGTGGCTGAAGACCAAGGTCGATGTCCCACTCGATGAGCAAGCATCGTTGGCCGACTTTGGTTTGGATCAAGCGCAGCGTCGACTCGCCGGTCAGCCCGAATACCTGCTCAACGCGAGCCTGACCTATGACAACCCTGACTGGGGGACCTCGGCCGGGCTGTTCTACAACTTGGTGGGAGAGACGGTTTCGAGTGGAGCGGCGCGCGGACTGAACGATGCGATCCCTGATGTCGTGGAGAAGCAGTACGCCACGCTCGACCTGACGGTCAGCCAAAGGGTTGCCAAGCGCTGGACGTTCGCGCTCAAGGCGAGAAACCTGACGGCCGAGGATCGAACCAGCGTCTACACCACGCCCGACGGTCTTCAGGGGATCAAGTCGTCCCGCCCCACGCCACGTCTTTTCAGCGTTTCGTTCGGCGTGAAGTGGTAGCTGTCACCTCGTTGTCTCGGCGCTGTCACAACGCTGGCACCAGCTCGTCACGGGATCGCGGCTCGGAGCTCGCACAATTCCCGTTGTGTGGTGCGACCTTCGGCACTGTGCGTGGGAGAAGCGGGAACCATGAAGAGTTCAAACGTAGTCTGGGTGGCCGCCCTCTGCGCGAGCGCACTGCTGGTTTGGGCACAAGAGCCCAGCTCGACACCCGAGGAGATCGAAGCGACGCGCGGCAGCATCAGCAAATGGATCGGAACGCAGACGATCATTGGCAAGGAGCGCAAGGACTGGCAGCAGGGGAAGGAACTGCTCCGCGCGCGGATCGAACTGGTTGGCAAAGAGATCGAGGAACTGCAGGCCAAGCTGGCGGAGACTCGTGGCAAGGTTGCGGAAGCTGCCGCTAAACGCGCCGAGGTGAGTGGGCGCGTCGGCCGCGCCAAGGACGTCGGCAATCAGCTCACTCAGCGAGTGGCGGGGCTCGAAGCCGAGGTCAAACGGTTCTACAAGGTGTTGCCGCCCTATGTGCAGGAGAAGGTCGATCCACTCTATACGCGCATGCCCGAAGCGGGTCGCGAGGATCGCGTTTCGATTGCCGAGCGATTTCAGAACGTGCTCGGGATCCTCAACGAGATCAACAAAGCAAACTCCGAAATCATCCTGGTGAGTGAGATCCGCCCGCTCGATGGCGGCAAGCCGTCCGAGGTGCAGACGGTGTATTTCGGGCTCGCTCAGGCCTATTTCTTGAGCGCCAAAGGCGAAGCCGGGATCGGCCGCCCCACGGCCGATGGATGGACATGGCAAACGACAACCGCCAGCAACGACATCCAGCAAATGATCGAGATCCTGCAAAACAAGCATGTGCCGACCTTCGTGGCGCTGCCTGTGGCGATCCAGTGAGGAACACGATGATAAACAGGCGCCCCTTCGCTCTAGTGTTGGCTGCCGCCGCGCTGCTCGCGCCGCTCAATCGGTCGCACGCTGCCGACTCGCTCTCCAAGGCGGGCGATGCGTCCGAGGCGCAGTTGCAGCAGAGCCTGCAGGAACTGACGGCGTTGCGCGAGCAGATCTCGGCCGAGAAGCTGCCATTGACACGTCAACTCGGTGAGCTCGAGGAGAGGTTGACCCAACTGCGCCGCGCCAACGATGACGCGCTGCGCGCACTCGACACCGGCGCACTGGAATCGTCCACGCTCACGACCGAGACCAAGCTGCGCGATGAAGAGTTGACCTACATGGGCAGCCTGCTCGATGAGTACATTCGCGGCTTCGAAACCAAGTTGGCGATTGGTGAGTTGCCGCGTTATCGCGAGCCGATAGAGCTGGCGAAAGCGGCGCAGGCCAACAACACGCTCAGCCCGATGGAGAAGTTCGAGCATCAGTTGTCTGCCGTGAGTGCCTCGATCGACCGCGTCGCCGACGTGATCGGCGGCACGCGCTTTCCTGGCCAGGCGGTGAACGTCGACGGCGTCCTGACGCAGGGGAAGTTTGCCGTGCTCGGGCCGCTGGCGTTCTTCGCTTCGACCGACGGTGTGTCGATCGGGGTGGCGATGCCGCAATCCGGTTCGACACAGGCTGCGGTTCGCCCGATCGATGCGGCAATGTCCAAAGGGATCTTGGGGCTGATCAACGATGGATCCGGCACCGCGCCGCTCGATCCAACCCGCGGCTCGGCACTCAAAGAGCTGGTGAAGAAGACCAGCATCGTTTACCTGTTCAAGAAGGGCGGTCCGATCATGTGGCCGCTTTTGGTCGTCTCGATTCTCGCGCTGGCCACGGTGATCGAGCGCGTCCTGTTTCTGTTTGCCGAGCAGCGCAAGCGTGACGATGAAGCGGTGCAGGACTTGTTGGCAGCCGTTTCCAACGGCGATATCGACAAGGCGATCAAGATCGGCAGAGGCACCGGCGACTACGTGGCGCGCGCCATGACGTACGCGCTGCAACATCGCGAGAAATCGATCGCGAACGCGCTGATGTACGCCAATGCCCAGGAGGTCAAGCGATTCAGTCGTGGGCTTCCGATTCTGGATACGGCGATCACGATCGCCCCGCTCTTGGGATTGCTTGGCACGGTGACGGGAATGATGAACTCGTTCTCCCTGATCGGAGGCGACCTCTCAGCACCCGGTGCAATCACCGGCGGTATCGCAGAAGCGCTGATCGCCACGGCATTCGGCCTGTGCATCGCGATCGTCTGCCTGGTTCCGTTCAACTTGCTCAACTCGAGAATCGAGGAGTCGCGGCACGCCTTGGAAGCCGCCTCGACACAACTCGAGCTGATGGTGCACCCACCACAAGGTCCAATTCAGGCGCTGGCGATGGCCGCCGCGCACGGAAGGGGGTAACGCATGGCTGGTGGAGGCGGTGGATTGGCAGCACGTTTGCCCGGCAAGCGTGCACGCATCGAGATCATTCCGTTGATCGACATCATCTTCTTTCTCCTGGCGACCTTCGTCATGGTCTCGCTGTCGATGACCAAGAACCAAGGCGTACAGGTGGCGCTCCCGGGTGCCGCAACGGCAAGCTCGCTGAGTGACCCAAGCGAGCAAGACAAGACCGTTACGCTCAGCGTCACCGAGAAGGGGGAGATCTTCTACAACAAGGACAAGGTCTCGGTGACGCAGCTACCGTTCAAGCTGCAGACGCTCAAGACATCGATGAAGGACCCGCGTGTCGTCATCACGGGCGATGCCAACGCCGACTTCAAGCTGGTGGTGCAGGTGTTGGACGAGGTGCGCAAGATCGGGATTACGAAGGTCGGGATCTCGACGGACAAGAAGGGTTGACATGAAGCGGTTGCTTCTGGGGATTCTTGCCGCGATCGCCGTGCATGCGGTGATCTTGCTGTTCGGCGGGATCTTCTTCATGCATGACCCGGTGAAGAAGGTAGAGCGCAAGGTCTTGGATATCGAAGCGCTTGCCGAGGACAAGAAAGAAGAAAAGCCACCCGAGGTGAAAGTGGTGGAGGACGTGGTCGAGGAACCGGCCGACAAGCCGCCCGACATGACCGAGGTGGTGGCGCTGCAAGAGCAGCTCTCGGCCGCCGCGGCTGCTCCCGCGCTCGATGCCGTCAGCCTGAGTGCGCTCGAAGGGGCCTTGTCGGGGGACTCAGGTGGTGGAGAGTTTGCGATCGGTGCGAACTTGGCATCGGGTGGGCGAATCGGCGGAACCGGCGCACCCGGCAGCGGCGACGGCGAGGATGGAGTTGGTAACGGGATCTTCAGTCTATCTGAGCTCGATCAACAGCCGCGTGCGATTTTTCAGGCCGCACCGATCTACCCGTTCGAGATGCGGCAAAAGAAGCAAGCGGGCGAGGTCTACATGTTGTTCGTGGTCGATGCGCAGGGGCGTGTCGTCAGCCCGCGAGTCGAAAAGTCTAGTGATCCGGCCTTTGAACGCCCCGCCTTGGAGGCGGTAAAGCAGTGGAAGTTCGAACCGGCGATTCGCAACGGTCAGAAGGTGCCGACCAAACTTCGCATCCCGATTCGATTCTCCCAGACTTGAGGAATGCGCAATGACTCGATGGCGGATTGTCCCGGCGCTGCTGGTTTGGATGATGG
>CAZAHQ010000307.1:0-5230 GCA_964484415.1 uncultured Acidobacteriota bacterium
GCCTCGCAGCGCTCGCGATTCGCCGCGGCCGCAGCGCACGAACTGCGCACACCGCTGGCCGGGTTGCAGATGTACGGCGAAATGTTGGCCGAGGGGTTGGGCGATCCGCAGCGCCACAAGGAATATGCACGTCGAATCGCCGCCGAAGCGGAGCGACTCGGTCGTGTGGTGAGCAACGTCAACCATTTCTCTCGACTCGAACGCGGCAACTTGTCCCTCAATCCGCAGCCGGGAGATCTGGCCGACGCCGTATTGCAGTGTGTGGAGCGTCAGCGCCCCGCACTCGAGGCGGCAGGTGCCGAACTCCAAATCGCGATCGATTCCGAGGTCCCGCCGGCGCGCTTCGATCGCGATGCGGTCGGCCACATCGTGCAAAACCTGCTCGACAACGCAGAGAAGTACACGCGCGCCGCACCTTCGCGCACCATCCGTGTGGCGCTGCAGGCGGAAGGGGATGCGGTTGTCTTGCGGGTTGCGGACCAAGGGCCAGGGATTGCGGCCCAACTGCGACGCACCTTGTTCGAGCCCTTCACGCGCGGCAAAGATCCTGACGCACCGGCCGGACTCGGGCTTGGCCTCGCGCTCACACGCGCCTTGGCTCGCGCTCAGGGCGGTGACGTCACGCTGGCCAACCACGATGGCCCCGGCGCTGATTTTCGAGTCACCTTTCCCGCCGCAGCGGCGAGTGGTCTCGGCTAGCTCGGGAGAACAAAACTCCGCGGCCCGGAGCGTGCCGCGGAGTCAGGCTTGTTGCTCTCTCGACACTCGTGTCAGTAGCGCGCGGTCCAGGTAATGGAGTAGCTGCGTGCCGGCTGGCGATAGTACTGCGCGTCGCCCAACTCGCTCTCCGTAACAGGATCACGTTCATTGCTCAGGTTGCTGCCGTCGAGCCGTACTTCGGACTTGCCGAACCGGTAGCCAACGCCCGCGTTCCAGAGTGGGAAGGAAGGTGTCAACGCGGTGTTGCGTTTGTTGAGGAAGCGATCGCCCGTGTAGTTCCAGGTGACGTAACCGAATACGCCGGCCGCCGGTGCGTACGTCAGACCCACTCCGGCGAGCGTGCGCGGCGACATCTCGAAACGATTGCCGCGCAGTTGCGTCGGTACTCCGTCGAAGAGGCGCACGAAGTCGCGAAAGCGCGCTTCATGCCGAGCGAAGCTGCCTTGCACTCGTAATGCGCTGCTGACGCGATACGAAAGCTCGACCTCGGCACCCTCGAATCGCTCCTTGCCCGCGTTGACCAAGGCGGGCAGGCCGTTGACCAGGTCGCTGGTGACGACATTCTGGAAATCCATCTGAAAGCCGGTGACCTCGAACTCGAATCGTCCCTCGGCGAGTTTCCCTTTGAACCCACCCTCCCAACTGGTGGCCTCTTCCGGTTCCAAGATCTCGCCTTCGGACTCGGGGCCGAAGTCCACGACGGCCGGCTTGAACGTGTTGCGGTAGTCGGCGAAGACCCACACGGCATCCTTGTCGCGGTTCCACAGCCGGCCGGAAACTCCGACGACGCCGCTTCCACGCGTGAACGTGCGCTTGTCGGTCGTTGGCTGCTCCGCGACCTCTCCTTCGAGCGTCTCTTCAGTGCGATTCAGACGCCCGCCGACCTCGATCCGAACCGCTTCGATCGGACGGAACTCCACCTGTGCATAGACGCCCGAGAAATTGCGCTCGTCCTCGAGCTCGGTTCGTTCGCCAATCGGTTGCGCCGATGAACTGGGTGCGTTGCGGCCACTCAGCGGTACGAAGTAATCGAAGTTCGCGCTTTCTTGTTTCCCCTTGCCGTAAAGGTGATCGAAGCCGGCCACCAAGTCCCACTTCGGCGCGAGCGGAACAAACACGTGCGTGTCGAAATAGATGTCGGTGAGCGTGACGTCCTGTCGAAAACCGACAGCATTCGGGTCTTCGTTTTCCAGTGCTGCCAAAAACCCGCGCGTCGTGTCCCGAGTGGTGCGGGTCAACGCTAAGGTGGTGTCCCACGTCCCCTTGCTCCAGGCCCGTCCATAGCCGAGCGCAATGTGATAGCGATCGTCGTCCAGCCGCGCATCCGATGGATTGTGATTGGCATCCAGTGGCGTGCGGGTGGTGAGTGCGAGCCCTTCGCGCGGGTGCGGACTCGCTGGATCCTGTTTCAGTTGCAAGAGGTCGACATCGATCCGACCTTTGCCTCCCCACAGGTTCGAAGCCCCGCGATACGCCACGTGGGCGCGATCGAAGCCGGTGCGATCGTCGATGTACCCGCGCGTTTCGTAGTCGGCCGAAACGCTGTGCTTGTAGTCGCCCGAAGACGGCAGCGCCGAACTGTAAGCAACGCCGTAACTGCCAAACCGTCCCGCGAACAGACTGCCAACACGACCCTCGGCGCCGGCGGCGCGATGAATCACATGGATCACGCCGACGAACGACGTCGCGCCGTACATCACGGGTGCAGCACCTCGCAGCACTTCGATCCGTTCGATGTTGTGCATATCGACGGCGTTCAAGGCAGGTACGAAAGCACCGCCCCACGGAACACCATCGACGACCAGCAAGAATGCGTCGAACTCACGCAAGCCCCACATCTCGGGGACGCTACCCGCGGGCCCACCGTCACCGCCGGGCGAGGCCACCACGCCAGCCACCATGGCCAAGGCCGACGGCAGGTCGGTGACACCGCGCGCCGCAAGCTCATCGCCGCTGACGATCGAGACCGAGGCTGGAATCTCGAGCGGGTTTTCAGGTTGTCGCGTGGCAGTCACCTCGACCTCGTCAGTGGTGACGACCGGTGGTTCCTCGGCGGCCGTTGCCAGGCCGACGACACAGATAAACGTCAGCGGCAGCGCCGTCCAACGTCGACGAATTTGCAAGGACACGAGCCCACTCCTTCTTTCGGAAATTGTGAATACGGCATGAACGATCGCAGCACGCACGGTGCAGACGATCGCACGACGCGATTGAAGGTGAGGTGGGATCTACTCGTTACGACGACAAACCAACGACAGGATGGCACTGCTACCGCGTGCGATCGGAAGATCCGCGGTGAGCGGCGATCTCGTCGCTGCAGCCGACGCTCGAGTCGGATCGACGTGGGGAACCGCGAGTGACTCGAACCTGGGTTCCGGACAAAACGGCAAGGTCCTGACTGCCGACTCGAGCAGCGGAATCTCACCGTGCATTTGTGGTCTGGCGACCGCTTCGATTCGCTCGCGACGCGATCCATCTGACGGCCCCTCGCTCCATGCGGCCACGCCGTAATCGTCGGGGAGTGCTGCTTCACCGCGACGCTGAGACGACGTGAGCGTTACATGTGGTTGAGGAACGCCGCTTGCCTGGATCCTGAATCTGTCGGGGAAGACGACCGCTGTCTCTTCGCGTTCATCCCCGAAGCGCAGCAGCAAACGCACATCGGCTGAGGCGAGATCGGGGACGTCGAACGACACCTCCTCGCGCTCGATCTGGAGGTGAGTCGTGACCCGGTACGCGAAGGTTGCCCCACCGTCAAGCGAGAGAAACGCTTCCCACTCTTCGATCTTGGACGGGCGCGCGTCGCGCCATCGCCAGGCGAGACGTGCGACCGTTCCTGCGGTGAGGGTGGTGCCGTCGCGCGGTGCGATCAGCATCAACGGCGCGTGTGCGCTCTCGGCGCGCTGGATATCGACGCGCTCCGGCTCGCCCGCGAACGTCGAGAGCGGGAGCAGAAGGACTAACCAGCGGAGTGCGCGCACGGGCTGCAGCCTAGGGGAAGCACGCCGGGCGGTCAACGCAACTCGTCATCCCAGGTTCGGGGCGAGCCAGCGCTCGGCCTCGGCCACGCTGATCCCTTTTCGCCGCGCATACGCCTCGAGTTGATCGCGGCCGATCTTTCCAACCGTGAAATAGCGGCTCTGTGGGTGCGAGAAGTAGAAGCCCGAGACCGCGGCGGCCGGCAGCATGGCGTAGCTTTCGGTGAGTGTGATTCCGGCGCTCTGCTCGGCCTGTAACAGATCGAACAGCAACCGTTTCTCGGTGTGGTCTGGGCACGCCGGATAACCCGGCGCGGGACGAATCCCGCGGTACTTTTCGGCGACCAACTCGCTGGGTGTGAGCCGTTCGTCGCGCCCGTACCCCCATTCCTTGCGCGCGCGGGCATGCAGCATCTCAGCGAACGCCTCGGCCAGTCGATCCGCCAAGGCCTTGGCCATGATCGAACGGTAGTCGTCGTGCTCGCGTTCGAAACGCGCGGTCAACTGATCGAGCCCATGTCCGGCGGTCACCGCGAACGCGCCCAAGTAATCGCGCCGCTGCAGCGCGCTGGGTGCAATGAAGTCAGCCAGGCAGCGCTGCGGATCGTCCGATGATTTTTCGACCTGCTGTCGCAGGAAGTGAAACCGCACCAGCGGATGCTGACGATCGTCGCCGCTGTAGAGCTGCAGGTCGTCTCCGTCGCTGGCCGCTGCAAAGAAACCAAAGACGCCGCGCGCTTCCAATCGCCGGCCGTCAACGATCTCATCCAGTTGCCGGCGCGCGTTGTCGTACAACTCGCGGGCGGCGTTGCCAAGTCGCGCGTCGTCGAGGATCGCGGGGAACGTACCCTTCAACTCCCAAGTGTGGAAAAACGGACTCCAATCGATGAAGGGAAGCAGTTCGGAAAGCTCGGGTTTGACGGTGGCCAAACCCAGGAAAGCCGGCGACTCCTCGGGCAGAGCGCTCCAGTCGTAGCGCGGTCGCCGCGCGCAGGCATCGCTGTAGTTGAGCAGTTTGATCGCCTCGCGGCCTTCGTATGCGATTCGCACCTTGTCTTGATCGGCGCGATTGCTCGCCACGAATGGGCCGCGCAAGCTGTCGCTGAGCAACGAGCCGACCACGTCGGCGGCGCGCGAGGCATCCGGCACGTAGACCGTTGCCGCCTGGTACTGCGGAGCGATCTTCACCGCCGTGTGCTTCTTGCTGGTCGTGGCACCGCCGATCAACAGCGGCAGGGTGAAGCCTTGGTGCTGCATCTCGCGCGCGACGTGCACCATCTCGTCCAACGAGGGTGTGATCAGCCCCGACAGACCGATCGCATCGACGTTCCGCTCCCGTGCGGTGCGCAGGATGGTTTCGCACGAGACCATGACCCCGAGGTCGATCACCTCGTAGTTATTGCAACCGAGCACCACGCCGACGATGTTCTTGCCGATGTCGTGCACGTCTCCCTTGACCGTGGCCAGCAAGACCCGTCCCTGCTTGTTGACGCTACCGACAGCTTGTTCGGATTCCATGAAAGGCTGCAGGT
>CAZAHQ010000308.1:0-5228 GCA_964484415.1 uncultured Acidobacteriota bacterium
CAGGTCGAAGGGCTGCCATTCGAAATCGCTCGAACGCCGCGCGAGGCGCAAGAACGTGTGGCACAAGGCAACGTGGGCGTCGCGATCCAGGATATGAATTTCACACCGCACGAGACCTCGGGCGAGCATGGCATAGAGTTGTTTCGTAGCTTGCGGCAAGCCGATCCGGAATTACCGGTACTGTTGATGACCGCCTGGACATCGCTG
This sequence comes from uncultured Acidobacteriota bacterium, assembly GCA_964484415.1. Taxonomy (GTDB): domain Bacteria; phylum Acidobacteriota; class Polarisedimenticolia; order J045; family J045; genus JANNUT01. The sequence continues at coordinate 208 of CAZAHQ010000308.1, forward strand.
GAAGTGGCGGTGCAACTGGTCAAGGAAGGGGCGGCCGACTACTTCGCCAAGCCCTGGGACGATGCCAAGCTGCTGGCCAGCGTCCGCACCTTACTCACGGTACGCGAACTGCAGTTGGAGAACGCACGCTTGCGTGCCGCGCGCCAAGAAAGTCGCAGCGAGCTCGCGCGCAGCAGCGATTTGTGCGGCCTGATATACGAAAGCGATGCCATGCATCGGTTGGTCTTGCTCGCGGTGCAAGCCGCCAAGACCGACATCCCGGTGTTGATCACCGGCCCGAACGGTTCCGGAAAGGAGAGACTGGCCGAAATCGTGGTCGCCAACTCCCGGCGCCGCGGCCAGCCGTTGATCAAACTCAACCTCGGCGGCATCCCGGTCGATTTGCTCGAGAGCGAACTGTTCGGCGCCGAACCGGGAGCCTTCACCGGCGTAACGAGAACGCGAATCGGACGATTCGAGTCGGCGCACCAAGGAACGATCTTTCTCGACGAGATCGCGACGCTGCCGCTTGCCGGCCAAGTGAAGCTGTTACGAGTGTTGCAAACCGGGAGCTTCGAACGGCTGGGGAGCGCGCAAACGCGAACTGCTGACGTGCGCCTGATCGCGGCCACGAACGCCGATCTGACTCAGGAGATCTCGGCGGGGCGATTTCGTGAGGATCTGTACTTCCGGCTCAACGTGTTGGAGCTACGCATTCCAGCCCTGAGAGACCGACGCGATGACATACTGCCGATCGCGCGCGGCGTTCTGCCCGCCACGCACCGGCTCTCTCTCGCTGCAGAGCGCGCCTTGTTCGAGCACGAATGGCCGGGAAACGTGCGGGAACTGCTCAACCGCTTGCAACGCGCGTTGGTCGTGGCGCCAGCCGCAGAGCTGACGCCGCTCGACTTGGACCTCGGCACCTCTCCGGACGCCAGCACTTCGCCAGCAGCCGGATCGAATGACCAGGTATCTCCCGGTGAGCAGGCCCAGTTCCGGCTGCTCTTGGCGCGACACGGCGGGAATGTCAGCCGTGCCGCCGAGGAACTCGGCCTGAGTCGTCAGGCGTTTTATCGTCGAATGGAAAAACTAGGATTGGGGATCGAGCGGCGTCTTCGCGATTGATGCCATCTACAATGGCCGGCGCATGAGACCTCTCGACTCGCACACCACTCGGCGCGTCACGTTGGCAGCAGCCGTTGCGCTCTTCACTTCGATCGGGCTGTTAGCTGCGCTGCTGTCGATCCCGCTGCCTCTCTTTCCGGCCAGCGCAATCGCTGCGCTCTTCGGCGCACTGCTGATCCAGGTAGTCACGTACTACGTTCGCCGCCCCAATGATCGGCGACTTGCTGCGCTCGCCGATGCGATCCGCAGCTACGAGGAAAACGACTACAGCATCCGAGTGACAACCAAGATCGGCGACGAGTCGCACGAGTTGGCCGTACTGTTCAATCGGTTGGGCGATGCGCTGCGCGCCGGAAAGAATCGCGTCTATCAGCGTGAGCTGCTGCTGGATACCATTCTGCAGAGCGCACCGATGGGAGTGCTGCTTTTGGCTCCCGACGGCAGGGTCAACTATGCCAATCGGGCCGCATGGGCATTGTTTGGTGGAGGCACGCGCCTGGAGGGACAACAACTCCGCGCACTTTCCAACGCGCTGCCAGCCCGACTGCGCGCCGCGATCCTGTCCGGCGAGGAAGGGGTCTTCCGATTGCCGGCGATCGATGATGAGCATCCAGAAGAAACGGTGAAACTGGCCCGCCGCAGCGTGCCGCTCGACGATCAAACGCATTCCCTACTGGTGATCGAACGAATTACCTCGGATGTTCTGCGTCAGGAGATCTTGGTCTGGAAGAAGGTGATTCGACTCATGACGCACGAGTTGAACAACTCGCTGGCACCGATCTCTTCCCTCTTGCACTCGGCGCGAACACTGGCCTCGCGGTCCGAGCCGGTCGAGAGTATCGACGCGGTACTCGAACGGGTCAGGCAGCGAGTCCAGTCGCTCGCCGAGTTCCTCGACGGCTACGCCCGCTTCGCACGACTTCCAGCCCCCGTGATCGGCACGATCGACTGGGATCCGTTCGTCGACGGGCTTCAGAAGCTGATGTCGTTCCAGCTCGAGCGCCCACTGCCGTCAACACCTGGGCGGTTCGATTCCGCGCAGATCGAGCAGGTGCTGCTCAACCTGCTGAAGAATGCGACGGAGTCGGGCAGCCCCGCCGACCAGATCCTTCTGCGGGTCGAGCTCGAGCCAGGCGGGTCGACGCTGATCAGCGTGCTCGATCGCGGCGCTGGGATGGACGAGGAGACAAGACGATTGGCGATACAGCCGTTCTACACGCGCAAACCGGGTGGCAGCGGCCTGGGGCTGGCGCTATGCCGTGAGATCCTCGAGGCGCATGGCGGGAAGCTTCTGCTCGAGCCTCGCGCGGGGGGAGGCACCGCTGCGGTTTGCGTGTTGCCACCAGTGCCGCATGCGCTGATGTAGCGCGACTTCCTCAGCCCACTCCAGTGCGCCGCCACTCCCGGCGCCGCGACCGGGTCGCTATCGAGTGGTCCCGCCGCTGCTCTGACCGTGCTCTATCGCTTTCTGCCGTTCGCCCGTGCCATGATCTTTCACTTGTGACCGAGCTCAAAGCCTACAGGCCATCGAGACCACCAACCGTACTCGCCCCGTACCGCGTGTTCTTCCCGCTCGGGCTGGTTGTAGGCGTGCTTGCGGTCAGCATCTGGCCGGTGTTCGCACTCGGTTGGTTGAGCGCGATGCACGGCACGTGGCACGCCGAGCTGCAGCTCCAGGGTTTTTTGTTGGCATTCGTGCTGGGTTTTCTGCTGACCGCGTGGCCGCGGTTCACCTTGTCGTCGCAGGCGACCTCGGCAGAACTTTGGAGCATCGCAGCGCTGTACGCGGTGAACGTCGTGGCCGCTGCTCTGGAGCAACGCGCCGTTGGGCATGCTGCGTTCTTCGCGACGATGACTGCCCTGCTGTTGTTCATGACCCGGCGCTTCCAGCAAAGGAAGACCAACCCGCCGGATGAGTTCATTTTTGTCGCCGTCGGCGTTCTCGTCGGTTGGTTCGCCACGCTGATTTACGTCTGGAACGATCTAGCGCCACTACCGTGGGGTTGGGAGATCGCGGCACGCCGATCGCTTTCCGAAGGAATGATGCTGATGCTGGCACTTGGCATCGGTGGGAAGTTGGCGCCGATGATCCTCGGCTACGCGAGCGATGCATCGGCCAAACCCCTGGGTCTGCCGCGAGCGCGCGGGTTCGACCGGCGGCGCGCCGCAATCGTTGCACAGGCGCTGCTGCTGACCGTCTCGATTCCGCTGGAGTACCTCGGAGCGCCGCGCTCTGCGCTGATGTTGCGCGCTGTGACTGCCTGCGTGGCGCTGTTCACCACGATCCCGATCTGGCGCAAATCGCTCGGCGGTGGCGTGCTCAACGCACTGCTTCGGTTATCGCTCTGGATGATGGTGCTGTCCCCGAGCGCTGCGGCGTTGTTTCCCGAAAGCCGTGTCGAGTTGCTGCATGTGCTGTTCATCGGAGGCTTCGGCGTCCTGATCGTGGTGGTGGCGACCCGCATCACGCTGACGCATGGCAACTACTCGCTGATCGTCGAGCGCCGCTCAAAGGTACTGGTGGTCAGCGCCGCAATGCTGGTGGCCGCGATGCTGCTGCGCGGCACCGCGCCGATGTTGCCGGCGTTTTACGTCACCATGCTCGGGACAGCCGGAGCTCTGTGGATGGTGGGGCTGTTGGTCTGGGGTTATGCGTTCGTGACCAAGGCGATTTGGGTGAATCCCTCTCGCTGAAGACTCTCCAAACGCAAATCGCAGCCCGTTCGGCACGCGCTCCCACACGCTACGCCCGCCCAAGCGCCGCACGGATCGTCGCAAGATTCTCCTCGCTACGATCGCCGCCGGCACGCAAGGCAGCCGCTTCGAGCGACTCGATCGAAATCAGATCCAATCGTGAGAGTGCGGACGCCACGCAGTACAGCGCTAGCCGTCCCGCACCGAGTCGTATCGGTGCCTGTGCAGGGTCGATCGTTTGCACCGTGGCCTTGGTTTTCAATTCGCCAACATCCGGAACCGCAAACACGCGATCCTCGGGTTGCATCGCCGTCAACTGCTTGCCGACCTTGGCCGCACCGTCCTTGCTCAGCACGATCATCACGTCGGGTCGCGTGATTGCGGTGTAGTCGATCGAACGCGGACTCAGGACCAGTTCCGCGATGCTGTGTCCCGTCTTGACGGTGATCGGATAGTCATCGCGTTGCGCGGCCCACAGCCCTGACAACAGGGCAGCCTCGCCCAGCAAGCGCGCGGCGATGCGCACCTTGCCACCCGCCGAGCCCGCAATCACCACGCTGTGCGGCCGCTCGAGTGCGGCTGAGAAGCGTGCTTCGATCGGTCGCGGCACCGGTAGCGGTTGCCCGCGCAGCGCCGCGGTCGATTGCCGATAGGCAGCGGCGTACTCGGGGTACTCGGCACGATGCAGCAAGCCGGCCTTCATCCCCAGTTCATCGAGCGTGGTGGCCAACGTCTTCTTCGACGCATGATTGCTGGGTTGATAGTACGCGGTGCACAACTCCCAGATATCGAGCACCGCAAAGCACTCGGCGCGCACGGCATCGGCGATCCGCTCGGGGAGATCACGATCGAAGTTGGTTCCACGCCAGACATACCCGGCTCCGTTTGCAGCCACGGTGGCGCACAGGTCAAGCGGGCGCTCCAAGTTGCCGCCTGGTGTGGTCGACGTGATCGCGCCGGACGGTGTGGTGGTCGAGTGCTGCCCACCGGTCATTCCAAAGTTGAAATTGTTGAAGACCAACACCGTCAATCCGATGTTGCGTCGCGCCGCGTTGAGCAGATGTGCGCCGCCGATGCCGGTTCCGCCGTCACCCATCACAACGATCACCTTCAGGTCGGGCCGAGCGAGCTTCACGCCGGTCGCGTAGGTGATGCTGCGCCCGTGCAAACCGTGAAAGGCGCTGGTGGCGAAGTACTGATCGGAGAGTCCCGAGCATCCGATG
>CAZAHQ010000309.1:0-5208 GCA_964484415.1 uncultured Acidobacteriota bacterium
GTACCACCATTGCATGAACGCGTCTTGAACCCCGGCATAAAGCGAGTAGCTCTTGAACAGGCTGGCCGGCATCTCGAGGCTGTTGAACACATGGAGCATCGTGATCGCCACCAATGTCGCGATGTAGAACCAGATCGCCACATACAGGTGATGCTCGCGACGCCGCGCGATGGTGCCGAAGACGTTCGCGGCGAAGATCAGCCAGACGACCGCGATCGCGATGTCGATCGGCCACTCGAGCTCGGCGTACTCCTTGCCTGCCGTGATCCCGAGTGGGAGTGTGATCGCCGCACTGACGATGATCAGTTGCCAACCCCAGAAGTGCAGCCGACTGAGCAGGTCGCTGAACATCCTGGCTTTGCACAGTCGCTGTAGCGAGTAGTAGACGCCGGTGAAGATGGCGTTCCCCGCAAAGGCAAAGATCACCGCGTTGGTGTGCAACGGCCGCAGCCGGCCGAACTGCAACCAGGGGATATCCAAGTTGAAGATCGGATTCCAAAGCTGCAGCGCGACGATCACCCCCACCAGCATGCCGACGAACCCCCAAACAAAGGTCGCCAACATGAACATCCGAACGGTTTGATCGTCGTAGACGAATCTCTCGGCTTTGCCTTCTTGCGGAAGCATCCAGAAACCCCCTTGCGAATTGACTCAAGCCACTGCGACGGTCGACAGCCGTGAGGTACTCAAGAGATGCCGAATCTCCTCGTTGTCCTGCACGAGACTCCGCGGGATGAATACCAACTCAGCGGGATGATCGAAGCGGACCCGACCTCGCGCGATGGCATCGATGTCGGCAGGACCCGGCATCAAGAACGGCCCTTGGGTCGCATCCTTGCGAAGCGGCCGGACGTTCTTGGCCGACTCGGGGGGCTCGATCGTAACGACCCCCGAAAGCACCAGAAAGACCCCGGGCACGTGATGCCCTGGATAGATCAGGATTTGCCCTTCGTGTGCTGAAAGGCGGGTCACATCGGGGTGGGCCTCCAGCGCGCGGATCATCTCCTGCACGGCTGTGGGCAGACTGGAGATTGAGAGTTTCTTATTCATCACCCGGGAGTCTACGGACCCTGCTGAACGGTTACTTTGCCGCGGATCAACGTGGAGCTTGATCAAAGTCAATCTCAGGCGTCAGAATCACCCCATGGAATATCGCGGATCGAAACCAGGGGCGTCCCCCCTCCCCAAGCTGGCCAACTGCTTCTCATGTCAGGGGCGGGATCGCTCGGAGTGGTGCGCCTTGCACGACGACGACTTGAAGCTTTTGAACGATCACAAAATCTGCAACGTGTACGAGCCCGGACAGGTTCTGTTCTACGAGGGGAATCCATGTCTTGGGATCTACTGCATCGAGACCGGCGCGGTGGCGTTGCGCAAGTCCGATGGCCGCGGCGGTTCGGTCGTTCTCGGGATTCATGGACCGGGCCAGACCTTGGGCTATACCGCGTACTTCTCCGAACGCCCCTATTCGTCCACGGCTGAAGCGCTCGCACCCGCCCGGGTCTGTTTCGTCGATCGAGCGGCCGTACGAACGCTGCTACAACGCAACCCAAACCTGGGGGCCAAGTTCCTCAAGCGCTTTGCGACCGATTTGGGCGATGCGCACGTCGAACGCGTGATGGCACTTTCGATGCCGCTGCGCGCCCGTATGGCGCACCTGCTGCTCGTGCTGAAGGATCGCTCCTCGACCGTCGACGACGACGGCAACATCATCATCGAGCTGCCGCTTTCACGTCAGGATATGGCCTCGATGTTGGGTGCGCGCCCGGAGAGCATCTCGCGAACTATCCGTCAGTTCCAGGACGAGTCGATTGCGCAGTTTCATGCGCGCGACGTGATCATCCCCGACCTGGACGCTTTGATCGACGAACTCGAAGCCGAACCCGAACAGACATGACGCAACGCCCCGCGGCGTTCGGCCGCTTGGGCGTTCTCGGGGCGGCGGCACTCTTTTCCACGGGTGGAGCTGCGATCAAAGCGTGCCATCTGGACAGTTGGCAGGTCGCTGGTTTTCGCTCCGGCATCGCCGTGGTGTTCTTGTTGCTGGTCCTGCCGGCCTCGCGCAGAGGCTGGACCTGGCGAACGCTGGCACTGGCCGGTGTCTACGCAGCGACGCTGATCAGTTTTGTTGCGGCCAACAAACTCACCACGTCGGCGAGCACGATCTTCCTGCAATCCACTGCCCCGCTCTATCTGCTCTTGATCGGTCCTTGGCTTTTGAAAGAGCGAGTCCGTCGGCACGATCTGATTTTCATGACGGCGCTGGCCTGCGGCATGGCGTGCTTTTTCGTCGGCACAGACACCGCCTCGGTGACAGCGCCGGATCCGGCCGCCGGCAATGCGCTCGCCCTGCTCTCGGGTGTGTTGTGGGCACTCACGATTGCAGGTCTGCGATGGTCTGCCGCAAGCGGTGGCGGTGCCGAGTCGTCCGCAGCGTTGGGAAACCTCGTGGCATTCGTGGTCTGCGCCCCCAAGGCGCTGCCGGTGAGTCATGTCACCGCTGTCGACATCGCGGTATTGCTGTTCTTGGGCGTGGTGCAGATCGGTCTAGCCTATGTGCTTCTCACGCGAGCGGTCACAACGGTTCCCGCCCTCGAAGCGTCGCTCTTGCTACTGCTCGAGCCTGTACTCAATCCGGTTTGGGCCTGGCTGGTCCACGGCGAGCGACCCGGCGGTTGGGCCTGGGTTGGCGGGGCGGTGATCCTCGGGGCGACTGCCTGGCACGCCTATACCGCCAGCCGAGTCCGCGTCTCGGATAGTTGACCGGTAGCGTCGAGACTCTTGCGCTTAGTTCGTTGACACGCTGGCTTTGGACCGTACAATCTACCTCGACAGTTGAGAATGAGTCGCAACTAAGGAGCGTGATGACAACCCTCGACCGCATCAGTCCCCGTAGCCGCTGCCAGGTTCGCTCCGTGAACGGCGCCGACGGCCTGTCGCAGCGTCTCATGGAACTTGGACTCGTCTCCGGATCGGTCCTCGAGGTCGTACGCCTGGCTCCTCTGGGCGATCCAATGCAGGTGTCGCTGGGCGGTTGTCAGCTCTCGTTACGCAAGTCGGAAGCATCCCGGATCGAGGTTGAATTGTGCCTCTGATCGCGACTCGCACCCTCGAGTCGATCTGATCTCTGCGAGGTGGTGTCTTGTTGGTCGACCGCGCGGTGCCCGCGATTGCGATCATCGGCAACCCGAATACCGGAAAGACCACTCTGTTCAATGCGCTTACCGGACTGGCTCACAAGGTAGGCAACTATCCGGGTGTCACGGTCGAGCGGCGAGCCGGTGTCCTCAAGATGACGGGCGGCCGCGTCGAAGTGATCGACCTCCCGGGGACCTACAGTCTCGCCGCGCGTTCGCTCGACGAGGCGATCGCGGTCGACACGCTTCTCGGCCGGCAAAGCCAGGAGCGTTCGCTCGATGCGGTCATCGCCGTGATCGATGCCTCCAACCTGGACCGCAATCTCTACCTGCTTTCACAGTTGATGGACTTCAGCGTGCCGGTTGTGGTGGCGCTCAACATGATGGATGCGGCGCAACGTCGCGGCCTCCAGATCGATGTGCAGCGTCTCTCACAGCGGCTTGGCATTCCTGTGGTGCCGATGCGGGCCGATCGCGGCGAGGGCGTCGATCAACTGCGCGATGCGATTGCACGCACCTTGAACCAAGGCCCGGCGGATGCGCCGGCACGCGCACTCCCGCTGCCTGAAGGATTGAACGGACCGATCGAGTCGTTGCTGGCACAGTTCGGCGATTGCATCACGCCACCGCTGCAACGACCGGAACTGTTGCGCGCGCTCGTCGACACGGGCGGCGCCGTTGAGCAGCGCCTCGACTCGCAACTGGGGAGTCGGTTCGGCGATGCATTGCGGGCCGCGCGCAGCGAGTCTCGGCTGTTCGGCGTCCCGGCAGCGCAAGAGGCCGAGGCGCGACATCGTTGGGCCCGCGAACTGGCAGCCGATTGCGTCACGCAGCCCACCAATCCTCCGACCGCCCCTTCGGAACGCATCGATTCACTGCTGACTCACCGTGTGTACGGCACATTGATCCTGGTGCTCGCACTCGGCTTGGTGTTCCAAGCGATCTACAAGTGGTCGACGCCCGTGATGGATGGAATCGAAAGCCTCTTTGGGTGGCTCGGTCAGTGGGTGGCCACAACACTGCCGGAGGGTCCACTGCAGAGCCTGATCGTCAACGGGATCATCGGGGGAACCGGCGGTGTGATCGTGTTCCTGCCGCAGATCTTGTTGCTGTTTTTCTTTCTTGGGATCTTGGAGGATTGCGGCTACATGGCGCGTGCCGCGTTCTTGATGGACAAGGTTCTGGCGCGCGCAGGCCTCTCGGGCAAGGCGGTCATTCCATTGCTGTCGAGTTTTGCCTGCGCCGTGCCCGGCATCATGTCGGCGCGCGTCGTCGAAGACCGGCGCGATCGCATCGCAACGATTCTGATCGCGCCGTTGATGAGCTGCTCGGCACGGCTTCCGGTCTACGTGCTGCTGATCGGTGCCTTCATCCCCGCACGTCAAATCATGGGTGGATGGATCGGCGTGCAAGGACTCGCACTGTTCGCGGCCCACTTGATTGGCGTATCGGTGGCGCTGCCTGTGTTGTGGATCGTCAAGAAGACGCTCTTGAAGGGGCCCACACCTCCGTTCGTGATGGAGCTGCCGGCCTATCAATGGCCCAATTGGCGTTCGGTCGCTGATCGTCTGCTCACGCGCGGACGCGCCTTTCTGAAGCGGGCCGGCACCGTCATCGTGAGCGTCGCGATCCTAGTCTGGGCGCTCTCGTATTTCCCCCATCCTGCCGAAATCCGCCTCAAGTACGATGCGCTGCGTGCCGCTGTATCAACCGACGCCGAACGTGCGCAACTCGATCATGCCGAGGCAGCCGAGTACTTGTCGCAGAGCCTGTTCGCGCGAATCGGTCATGCAATCGAACCGGCCGTCATGCCGCTCGGCTGGGACTGGCGTATCGGGATGGCGGTTGCCGCGTCTTTCCCCGCCCGAGAGGTCGTGATCGCGACGATGGGCACGATCTTCGGCGTTGGCGCCGATGTCGACGAATCGTCGCACGATTTGGAGAGTTCGTTGCAAGCCGCAAGGCGCAGCGATGGCAGTCCACTATTCTCGATACCGGTGGCCTTGTCGCTGGTCGTGTTCTTTGCGCTGTGTTGTCAGTGCGCTGCGACATTGGTCGTGATGCGACGTGA
>CAZAHQ010000310.1:0-5176 GCA_964484415.1 uncultured Acidobacteriota bacterium
ACATGCTGTTTCTTCACCGGCGTTCGCAGCAACGGATTGTCGAGCAAGTAGATCTGCCCGACCGAGAGATAGTTCGCGGCGCGCCAATAGGCATTCAAGAGGTCCCAGCGCGAACTTCGAGCCTGAGCGGAGGTTTTTCGGGCCATGATATTTGCCTTTCGTAGAGTGCCGATGCGGCCTCGAGTGCAGCCGCGGTTACTGAGCGGTGATGCCTGCGGTAAGTCTTGCCGTCGTGAGCGCGATCTGCCGCTCTTCGTCGACGCTGACGATGCGAACGGCCACGCGCGAATTCGAGTCGGAAATCGAAGGCAGATTCTGAGCATTCCGTCGTGAGTCCAAAGACACCCCTAGGTGCGCAAGCGCCGATGTGACGCGCGCGCGGATCGGCGCGGCGTGCTCGCCGACGCCGCCCGAGAAGACCAGCAGATCGAGCCCCTCGAGCGCGGCAGTAAACGCGCCGATCGTTTGCCGCAACCGATAACAGTAGGCAGCGACCGCGGAAGCGGCGCGTTGGTCGTCTGCTTCCGCGGCGAGCAACTGGCGCATGTCGCCGCTGGTTTCGGAGATCGCGAGCATTCCCGACTCGCGTGCGGTGATCGTGCGCAGCTGCGCCGGTGTGAGGTGCTCGAGTTCCATCGCAAAGGCGAGCGCTCCGGGGTCGATGTCGCCGCAGCGCGTGCTCATCAGAAGACCGCCCTGTGGGGAGAACGCCATGCTGGTGTCGACCGGTCTTCCATCGCGCAGCGCCACCAGGCTCGCGCCGCCGCCCAGGTGCGCGAGGATCGTGCGCCCTTGCGTGAGCGCCGGCTCGCCGCGGGCGAGCAACTGCTCCACGACCGATGCGAACGCGAGTCCGTGGAAGCCGTATCGCCGCACGCCGGCGTCATGAAAGCGCCGCGGGAGTGGCAGCCGCTGTGCGATGTCGGGCAGATCGCGATGGAACGCGGTGTCCAGGCAGGCCACCTGTGGGCGGGTGAAGAACCGGTGCTGGCAGGCGTGGACCAGCGCCAGTTGATGCGGCACATGCAGCGGCGCGAACTGTTGAACACGATGCAAACCGAGGAGCACGTCGGGCGTGATCAGCGAGTGCGCCGTGTAGTGAGGGCCGCCATGAACGACGCGATGTCCGACGGCGGCAATGGTCGTCTCGAGGCCTCGCGGCAGCCGGCCGAGCACGTCGTTGAGTTGGTCTTCGGCATGACCATCGCCACCGTCGGTCTGGCCGGCGGCAATCACGTCGCAAGGTTCAGCGGCGTGATGCAGGCTGAACTTCAAAGTCGCCGATCCGGCATTGAGGGCCAGGATCGTGCGGCCTTCGCGCGTCACTCCGGCGTTTCGTTCCAAAAGCGGATCCATTCGCGTGACCGCTCCGCGACGCGTCGCGCCGTCTCCACAGAGACCACCACGAACTTGTGCGGGTTGCTATCGGGGATTTCGACGATGGCAGCGAGGCCCTGTTCTAGTTGCAAAGCCGTTTCTTCGGACAGTTCCAAGCATGGCAGCTTGTTCTTGCGTGACTTGAAGAAGAAGCGACGGGCGCCGGAGATCCCTTCGGTCAGCGCATTGTCTTTGATCAGTTGGATCAGTTGCGCGCGCGCTTCTTTGGTCTGTTGTTGAGCGAGCCGTCCACGTTCCCGCTCGCGGTCGATCGCGCGCCGCGCTTCGTTCCGCGCGCGCCGCTCGACCTCGTGCTGCGCCTTCTCCTGCGCAACAACCGCACTGCTCAAGCGATTCTTTCGCGCCTTCTCCTCGTGCGCCGTCTGCTGCGCCTGCTTCTCGCTGACCAACCCCTTCTTGATCAACTCATCCCTGAGATTTCCCATCGCCCCCGATTCTACTCCCCCCAAATTCGGGGACGGTTTACCAATTAAGTGTTGCGCGTGACGAAGGGGTCGTAGCGCTTCCGGGAGGAGGGCAAGTCGTATACCGTCCCCGGTTCATGCCGGCCCGATATCGCGCTCTGGACCCAGAGAAGATCACCGCAACGGCGGAGGCGCTCCGCTTGCGGGTCAATGAGCGGTTTGACGGTTCAGGGCTGAGCCGGGTCGCCGGAGAACTTGTCGCCGAGACCCACAGCGCGGCAGATCTGTCGCGATGGTTGGCGGCGCCGATGATCTGGCTGCGGGTGCTCGTCGGGCTGGTGATCGTCGCGATGCTGGCGGCCCTGATCGGCGCGGCGACCGTCGTCGGGCCGGCGCTGCAAGGGACGACCAGCCTGTTCGAACTGCTGCAAGGCCTCGAGTCGGGGATCAACGACCTGGTGTTCATGGGGATCGGCGTCTACTTCTTGGTCGGCATCGAGGAGCGGCTCAAGCGCAAACGGGCGTTGCAGGCGCTCCACGTGCTGCGCTCGATGGCGCACATCATCGACATGCACCAGTTGACGAAGGACCCCGACCGAGCGCTCGCGGGTGGCCCGAGTACCGACTCGTCGCCCCCTCGGACGTTGAGTCCGTTCGAGCTGGGCCGGTACCTCGACTACTGCAGCGAGATGCTGGCGATCATCAGCAAGTCGGCAGCACTGCACGTTCAGGACTTTCGTGACCCGGTGACACTCGCCGCCGTCGACGAAGTCGAGGGGCTCACCAACGGTCTCTCCCGCAAGATCTGGCAGAAGATCATGATCCTCGATCGACAGCTCCCACATCACCCCGGGCACCCGTAACTCGAGGACCAATTCGGGGACGTCATACCTATTTCCGGTCGGACGGCGCCATCGCCGCCGACCCGAATCCGGGCCTGAAATAGGTATGCCGTCCCCGAATTGCTGTCCCCGAACTTGTCTGTGACGAGGTGCGGGCTCAGGAACGATCGTTACGCGAGCGTGATCTCCTTGGCGAGGTAGACGTCCTGGATCGCGTTGAGCAGGGCGACGCCGTCTTTCATGGGGCGTTGGAACGCCTTGCGACCGGAGATCAGGCCCATGCCGCCGGCGCGTTTGTTGATGACGGCGGTCTTGACCGCCTCGTGCATGTCGCTCGCGCCGGCAGAGGCGCCGCCGGAATTGATCAACGGCGAGCGTCCCATGTAGCAATTGGCAAGCTGGAAGCGGGTCATGTCGATAGGGTGTGCGCTGGCTAGTTCGCTGAACACCTTGGCGTGGGTCTTGCCGAATTTCAGCGCGTTGTAGCCGCTCTCGAAAACCTCCGGTGCCTTCTGCTTGATGATGTCGGCCTGGAGCGTGACCCCCAGGTGATTCGCCTGACTGGTCAGATCCATCGCCAGGTGATAGTCGCGGTCGGGCTGTTTGTAGGCGCTGTTGCGGGTGTAGCACCACAACACCGTCACCATCCCCAGCTCGTGCGCCGCTTGGAACGCGCGTGCGACCTCGACCAGTTGCCGTCGCGACTCGTCGCTACCCCAATAGACCGTGGCCCCGACCGAGATGGCGCCCATGTCGTACGCTTGCTTGACGCTTGCGAACATTGTCTGATCGTAGGCGTTGGGGTAGGACAGAAACTCGTTGTGATTGAGCTTGAGCATCAGCGGGATCTTGTGCGCGTACTTGCGCGCGACAGTTCCCAGAACCCCGAGCGTGGAGGCGACCGCATTGCAGCCACCCTCCAGCGCCAGCCTCACGATGTTCTCGGGGTCGAAGTAATCGGGGTTGGGCGCGAAGCTGGCACCGGCCGAATGCTCGATCCCTTGATCGACCGGTAAGATCGACACATAGCCGGTTCCGGCCAAACGGCCGTGGTCGAGCATCTGCTGGAACGAGCGCAACACGCCGACCGGCCGATCGGAGTCAGCCAGGACACGGGATACGAAATCGGGGCCGGGAAGGACCAAGCGATCCTTCGAGATCGTTTTGCAAACATGGGACAGTAGCGGCTCGGCATCGGCGCCGAGCAGTTCGTGGATTTTGTTGATCATCGTGACAGTCTCCTAAAAGCGCGGACAGGATACCCAACTCCACGCGTCGACGGTCTTGACCCTTTTGACGTCGCGGGAAAATCCGACTGTGCCGGCCGGCGTCAACCCGCAGCGACAAAGCGTTTTGCCCAGATCGAGTCAGGCAGACGCGGTTTTGCATCGAAAAACCGATTGGCAATCTGGTGACAATCCTCGTACAAAACTGCCAACCGATGCAGTGACCGGGAGCGTGGATTCGTTCGCGGGGGAGGTACCGATGCAACACGCCGGGCAGGATCGGCGCGAGCGCCTGCTACACCTGCGCTCCGTTGCCGCGCTATGCGGGGGGGACGACCTCTGCGAGGTTCAAGACTCTATGTCGTTTCTCTGGCTGTACGGCAGCACCATGGTCGAGGCCGACATCGACGAAGACGGCGACATCGTGCTGCACGCCTGGCTCGTGATCGGACCCACCCGCAAGCCGCAGTGGACACACCTCGTCACGCGTTGGGAGGGTGGACTTCCATTCGGGGAGCTTTTGATCGATGACGACGGTGACGTGATCCTGGCGCATCGGATCCCGGTTTCCACGCCGAACTCGGTCATGGCCAGCCAGGTCTGCGAGTTTTGCCGAGAAGCGGACCGCCTCGACGATCTGATCTGCCAACAACTGGGGGGAATTCGCAGCATCGATCAGTTTCATCGCGACGTGATCGCGGCGATCGCCGACGAGGCGCTCAAGAAAGGCAGCCCAGCCCCCCAAGACTGACAATCTTACGGAACCACAGCCGGACCGCGTCTAGTTCGGCATAATCTGCCCATGCTCGCGGGCGAGTCACTGTTCGAACTGGGGAAGGCGCTGGCCCTTATCGGGGCGATCTTGTTGGCTCTCGGAGCGGTCTTGATCCTGACCGCCAAGATCCCTTGGATCGGGCGCATGCCGGGAGACATCTCTTACACGCGCGGCAGCTTCACCTTCTACTTCCCGCTCGTGACCTGCATCTTGATCAGCCTACTAGCGTCGTTTCTGCTTTGGCTGTTCAAGCGCTAGCGACCGCAAGCCGTAGCGTTCCGAATGAAAAACGGGCAGCCCGCAAGCTGCCCGTACGTTCGAACCGTGAAAGTCGAAGTGCTCAGTGTGCGGACTCCTCGACCATCAAGAGCGTCTGAGGGTCGAGCAGCAGATGAGTGTCCTTATCGCCGATCTGCTCGTGCTCCTTCAGGACGTGCAATCGAATCCGCGCCCCCTCGTGTTCGAGCATGAAAGCGAGATCGGCCAACGCCTCGAATTGATCGGCCGGTGGCGGTAGGTGACCGGGTCGAG